>NZ_JBHFLL010000160.1:0-2898 GCF_041928595.1 Microcystis sp. BLCC-F209 | reverse complement strand
AAATCCTTATCTGGCAAAAGATTTAACTGATTAGCTCGCTCTAGATCAAAAACAATTGACAAAAATCGTCCAATGTCTTTCTCTATAAGGGTTCCATCTCTTATAACCCCCGTCCATTACATAACACAAACCGAAGAACCAATTTTCTCAAAAAAAAATCGACCCGCCGCTAGGCGGGAAAAAGAGAAAAAGAGAAAAAGGGTAAAAAGGGTAAAAAGGGTTACAGAGTCCTCCCAGCACCGCACACCACCCGAAAACCGCTGAAGTCGCCGTTGTCGCGGCGGTAGTCGCCGCTGCGGAAAGCGGAACGGCAGTAATTTGGAGCGTCGTACCAAGAACCGCCCCGCAATAGAGAACGATTATCATTACCATTTTTTATCCAAGCCCTGCCATCCTTTGGTGCATTCTCATAGGTACTATGCCAATTGTCTTCGCACCACTCCCAAACATTGCCACTCATGTCATAGAGTCCCCAAGCATTGGGCTTTTTCTGACCCACAGGATGAGTTTTACCCCCAGAATTTCCTTTATGCCAAGCGTAATCTCCTAACTGATTAGCATCATCACCGAAATAATAGCGAGTGGTTGTCCCCGCACGACAGGCATATTCCCATTCCGCTTCTGTCGGTAGGCGATAGGTTTTTCCTGTTATTTGACTCAATTTTTGACAAAAGGCTTGAGCGTCATTCCAACTAACATTTTCTACTGGATTTTGCCGATTATTTTTAAACCGAGAGGGATTTGTTCCCATTACTGCTTCATATTGTGCCTGAGTCACTGGATATTTCCCAATCGCAAAACTGTTGACTTGAACTTGGTGTTGAGGCTTTTCTCTACTTTGAGCATCAGAATCACTGTCAGGAGATCCCATGAGAAATTCACCTGCTGGTAAGATCACCATCTCCAGTGTGACTCCGTTGGGTAGGTTTTCGGTAAATGAAGTTTGAGGAATAGGAGAATCACCGACGACGGAGGTGATAAAATTCCCGACTCTCTCGATTACATGATTGTTTATGCGTTGAATGGCGGTTTCGAGTTCGATTTCCTCGTCGGGGATTTCCACGTCTGTCCATTGCCATCCTTCCCGCTCGGCTCGCTCTAATGCGATCGCTAAACGGCCGCGCTTTTCCTCGCTGGTGACGAGGAAATTGAGCAAACTAGCCGATAGATTATCGTTTTTGCGGAAAGATGCCGCCGATTCGGAACTGAGAATGTTCTGGACGAGGGATTCCACTTCGCTGACACTGCGGGAAAGTTCCCCGTCAATGGTCACTACTCGATCGATCAAGCCTTGAAACTGTCCGATAATTGGTTTTAGGTATTGTTCTAGATTAATGGCTACTTTGGCCATTTCGATCGCTTCTTGTTCCAGACTATCTAACTCCAGCTGCAACTGATACACTTGTTTGTACCCGTTCAACTCGCCGATCATTTTCGAGAAAACCTGTTTTTGTGTATCCTGATCTTCAGCTAATTTCTGGATACTTTCGCTGATTAGGTCGATTTTCTTGAGCATAAGCAAGCTGGCGCGACCAACAAGAATCACGGCGCGGAAAATCTGCTGTTTCTGTAGTCTCAGGGTATCTCGCAGGTCGGCCGAGCCGATGCTATTCTCCAAAGATTGGCGTTTTCGCTCTGTTTCTGCCAATTTCTGGCATTTAACCGCCACTGCCTCCTTGATTTCCTCGGTCAGTGACTGGAAAAACCGCCGGTATTCATCCTTATGGTCGGTGAGAAATCCGATTAACTGGTTATAGTCCTTGACTAATCTTTCCAATTCTTGAAAAGTTTCCTCGAAATTGAGGGGTTCTTCTTTTTTCCTCAATCCTAACCATGTATTGCGAACCCGTTTTCCGGTTTTCATCAGTTGCTGTCTTTCTTGAATCTGATCCTGCAAAACCAATAAATCGGGGCGATTTAGTTGGGGAAGTTGATAGGTTTTCCGATAAAGCTTGATTTTCGCCGTTTCTTCTGCCATCGCCGTGGTCGCTGAGGGTGAGTTTTTTCTATTTTAGCCCGATTTTTTGATCAGCTAAGACGCATTTTAACCGCCTATCCTTAAACCCCCCCGATGTCGGTAGGGTTGATTCATAGTAGGGTTGATGTAAGGATTCAGGTCATACAAAAAGCAGTCAAACCCATGCTGTGTAAGCATTTAGGCGAATTATGTCCAAATCCTCATTCTCATTAAGAAACGCTAAAAGCCTTAATTTTCGTGCTTATTGAGAATGAAACTGTTAGTTTAGCGAGTTCTGAGATTTTAGAAGCCGCTCTGTGACTGCATTTGAGTCACCTGAATCCTTACGGGTTGATTAATAGTAGGGTTGATTCATGAATCAACCCTACCCCAATGTCGGAGGGGGGTTGCCTCTTGCCTCGTCTCAACAAGCAATTTAAATTAAGAACAGCATAATGTCTTTGCCGGATAGTTGTTTCAGCTTAGGCATATTCTGGCTGTAACTCAAATATAATCTGTAGAGAAGGTTTGGCAACTAGGCCGAACTTCCTGGGGTCTTCTCCCTCTAAATGCAATAAAATAGCTTCTTGGAGATTATTAACCACCTCATCTAAGGTATTTCCCTGGGTGACAATCGAAATTTCCACGCATTCACCTACATATCCTTGTTGTTCACCAGAACGAATAATTGCGGTAACTTTTGGACTTAATTTTGTCATAATTGCTCATGTTTATTTTTTGCTTATTTAGATTTATGGCAATCGAGCAAGGGACTGGTCATTGACCCATTCTAACTGACTTTTGGCTCTTCTAGGTTCTGTGTGATAAGTTTAATTGACATAGGATCGATCGATCTTTGTGTCCTTTGTGTCTTTGTGGTTCGTTCCACCCCCTCGCTCTTGAGAAATGTATCTTAGAATACATTTTACCCACCAAAGCTG
>NZ_JBHFLL010000016.1:0-2228 GCF_041928595.1 Microcystis sp. BLCC-F209 | reverse complement strand
AATACAGTGAGTTCTTTTCTTCTTCCGTGAATTCTAGGTTAATCATGTTTTTAATGAGTGCTTTGCTTCTAATTATGACTCTTAAACTATATTATTGTCCTTGAGTAAAAAATGCAAGTTGTAGCCGTGCAAAGTATAGCTGCAACCCAAACAGGAATGTTTGCTCTTTTAGCAGACATGATTGATAAACGAACTTGATAAGAAATATCGGTATAATCAGCATTTTTTGTGACAATTTGGAGAGGTATTAAATGAACTATTGGTTAAGTATAAAAACTATGATAAGTAAAGGTATAGTAGAGATTAAGTGTCAAGTCGTGTCGAAAATTTTCCCAATTATTTTGACTTTAATTTGTTTAATTAAACTATTCTTAACCAGAACCAGTGAAATAGTGGCCTATCCCAGTGATCCCCAGAATTATCTAAGTCGTGCGGAAAGAGCGGTTTGGTTTTCCGATGGAATTGGCATCTTAAATTTAGGCCATCCCCCAGGTTATTCCTTATTTGTTTGGCTAGTTAGTTTTACGGGGATACCCCTGCGAATATTCCACGAACTATTTTACATTTTTTCAGTGTTTTTATTGATTTATTCTATTCGCTCACTAAAAGTACCGAAAATTGTCTGTGTTTTAGTTTTTTCTTTGCTAATTTTCTATCCTCTGACTTTCAGATTTTTTAATGATGCGAGAAGCGAAGCAATAACGGTTTCATTGTTTAATATATTGATTGCGTTGATCTTATTTTTGTTGTTTAAGAAAAAAATATCAGAAAAAATCATTTATTCCTGTTTAGCTGGATTAACCCTCGGATTTATCGGCATTACTCGACCAGAAAAAGGAATTGAATACATCTATATGTTAAGTTTAATTCCAATTATCTTTTTAACCAAGCCTCAGTGGAAATTAAGAGAAAAAATCCAACAGTCTTGTTTTTTAGTATTTTTACCTCTCTTAATCTTCATTATAGTAAATTTTGCCATAGTCTCACTTAACTCAATTTTCCTTGGTGTGCCGGGGGTAAGTTTGTGGAATGCACCTAGTTTTAAGGGTATGTACACAGGATTAATGAAAATAGATGCTGGTACTCCAGTCAGACAGGTTCCTATTAATCCAGCACAGTTAGAAGCAGCTTATCAAGTTAGTCCCACCTTTAAAACCCTAGAACCTTTCCTTCCCAAAGAAGAAATTCGCGGTAAATTTACAGTTTGGCTGTTAGCAGATGCTGTGCGTGATAGTATCAACCCTGTTAACCCTAGGTCGGTAACTACTCGGCAAGTTTATCAAAAATTTACCGAAATTAATGAAGAGTTAAAAACTGCTTTTCGTAATCGTCTTTTACCAACAAAAGCTTTTGGCTTTAGCTATATAGATCCTAATTTTGGGATTTGGTTGCCTCACCTTAAAGACTCTTCCGTAAAAGTTCTCACTAAATTTCTCTATCCTCCCTTTTCAGAAGTAGAAAAAATTTTTGTTGTGGACAACCCGAAGGCAAGTATTACCCTCTTTGATAAGGTAGCTAATCGTCGTGCAGCTTGGACGGGAAAGGAGCGGCCAAGTAGAATAAGATTACTGTTAGTTAAATTGATAACTAGAGCTATTTATATCATCAATACTGTAGGGATGGTTTCTATAGCATTTTTACTGATCTACTATTTTCCTAGTAAGCCTAAATCGCCCTTGTTATCTAATTATGTATTTATTATCCTGTTTATTATTGTGATTAATTTTCTTCGCTTGCTTTTATATTCTTTGGTAGATGCGAGCTTACTGTTGGTGCATATGCGCTATTCTTTCCCGGGTATGCCTTTATTTTCCGCCTTTTCCCTACTAAACATTTTTGTTGTTGTTAATTTATTCTGGAAAAGGATGGAGAAAAACAAATTAATTTCTGCAAAGTAGTTTAATTTATCAAATAAATGGATATGAACCATGAAAAGTAAGGTAATAAAAATAATTAGAAATCCTTCTCTGATCTATTGAGTTTACGCAGTTTCTGTATTTTTATACTTTCAATTTAAAGATCGTTTCAACCTACACACGGGAAATGATTCACTTAGTTATGTCAATTTTAGTTTTAATTCTCTGAGCGATATATAGCACTTCTTGGAGCTATGAGGTACAATGAAAAGCAAATAGACAAATAATAGAACTCGCCAGCTTCCTATGAGACCCTATTCCGTAGATTTTCGCCAAAAAATTATCGATGTCTGGAAGAAAGAAAAAATTTCT
>NZ_JBHFLL010000159.1:0-15401 GCF_041928595.1 Microcystis sp. BLCC-F209 | reverse complement strand
CCCCCCCCCCCCCCCCCCCCCCCCCCCCCCCCCCCCCCCCCCCCCCCCCCCCCCCCCCCCCCCCCCCGGGGGGGGGGGGTGGGGGGGCCCCGCTCCCCGGTATCTGAGATTTTACCCCCCCCTGCCCCCCCTTCAAAGGGGGGGAGTTAGTTGGTTGGTGGGGAATAAGGATTTTTGTACCTTTTCTTAGACAGGTGATATCTAATACTAAATCGCCGGGGTCGGTGGTCATTAATAGACAGCGTTGGATGACTTTATTTGATGTTTGAACTACATAATTCATATTTGAAGGTGCTGATGTATCACTCCACATCGCAGTTAAAGGAGATATTGCGTAATCGCTTAATTTAAGTGCATATCTCAGCGTTTTTCCGTCTTCATAGGGAATCAATCTTCCTTGCTGTTTTAATCTATCCATTCCTTCTTGACTGGTTTTCCAGCACTTACCTTGAGGGGGATGATAAGTTTTTCCATTGATTTGAACGGGAAAAACCCTGTCACTACTGATACCAATTGGACTCATTGAAACTAATTGGACTAAATCAGTTCCATCAGGTAAAAGTTTATGATTATTTATTTCTTCAATATTTAATTTTCTAGTTGTTCCATCAGGTAAAATTCCATAATTCCAATGATTATCGCCTTGAACATTCATATCTTGGAAGATTTGTTTATATTTAAGATTTTCTTTTTTCTTGGCATAAAATAATATAAAATCACCTATTTCCTCTAAAAGTTTTGCTCCTAAAGGCATCGTTTTTTTTCTAAACTTAATCAAACTAACAAAATTCTCCCCGCCAAAAACCTCATCCATCAATTCCCGAACATGATGAACATTCTCATCGGAAATCTGCACAAAAACACTACCGCTATCAGTCAACAACTCCCGGGCCAACAACAAACGATCGCGTAAATAACTCAGATAGGAATGTAACCCTAATTCCCAAGTATCTCGATAAGCTTGCACCATCTCCGGTTCGCGGGTGAAATCATCGTCATCGTTGTGTTTAACGTCGCGTTTTCTCACAAAAGGTTGAAAATTAGAACCAAATTTTACCCCGTAGGGAGGGTCAATATAAATCATCTGCACCTTACCCCCCATCCCCTCATATTGTAGTAGGGAGTTCATTGTCACCAGCGAGTCACCGAGAATCATCCTATTTACCCATTTATCGTGGTACTCATAAGCTCGGAGAATCTGGTCAGTAATTGACCATTTAGGGTCATTAAATAGATTCAATTGTTCCCCTTTTTCCACCTTGTGGGATTTCAGGGTTTCAATAATTGCCCTAGTGGATAAACGTTCATGGACAAATAGAGGTAAAGTTGGCACTTGAAAAGATAACCTTTCGGCCTTTCCTGTCCAATTTAAAAACGGTTCACCGATTGCCTTGAGTTTACGCGCTGCTATTTTGGCGGTTTCTAAATCTTCTGCCGCGAGAATTTGCTCAATTAAGGCCTCAGCTTCTTCTCGTGCGGGGTTTTCATCCCAGTTTAACTCCGGGGACAAGGAGGAATCATAACGATAGGTGACAGGGGGTTTCTTTTTCTTGAAGTGGGGTTCCGTGCCAATATCGGGGCGCTGGGGATGTTCCTCGCCATGGTTGTAACTTTTGGCTTCCGTTTGCTTGTTCGTCTTCTTGGGCATTAGCAACTCTTCCTCCATGGCGAGGTCAATCTTTATTGTAACCCTTTAATAACCCCAAGAGAGCCGAAAAAAAGCGAACTTCTCTGGGGAGAAATTCGCCTTAATTTCCAGAAATTCTGAATTTATTAATTAGGCACGAGCTTCGAGACGACCGTAGAAAATGCCGCGAATTTTCACTTCTTCAGCATCTTTTGCGCCTAAATCGGTGTCGGAAGGCTGTTCACTTTCAAAAACACCAGCAAACTCGCCGGTAGAAGCGTCAACTTTAGTTACCTGTAAAGACATAGTACCTTTACCCAGTTCCGTCGCTTTGACGTTAGCGCGCTGGAAATCTTGACTATCAGCACTAGCGGGTAAAGCGACAGCATTATCATAACCCGTTACCACACCCCGACCTTTGGGATCTAAGAAACCAGCGCCACGATAGGAGGGAACTTTAAAGTCGCCTTCAAAATCGGTGGAACTGTTAATCGAGTTAAATCCGGCTTCGGTTTTGCCAGTGAAACCTTTAATGGTAAAGAAGAGGGGAACTCTTTCACCTCCGGGTAATTGTACGGTAATGGGTTGGAAATCGATACCGTCTTCTTCCTTGAGGGTTAAAACACCGTCTTCGCCTACGCTTAAACTCGCTGTCATCTGTTCTAAACTGGTGGTATCTCTGGTTAAGAGTTTACCCGGGATAAAGGTGGCCGCTTCCCGCTTATTAACGGGTTCACCCTTGACAAAATATTCTTGGGGTTCCAAGCATAAATCCGTCACCACATAACTTTCGCCGCGTTCTAAGGGGAGAGTACCCCGGGTGAACTCGGAAATCTGCGGACATTTGTTAGCTAATCCCGTGTTTAAAATTTCATCATAGGTTAGCTCGTTTCTATTCAGGACGGCACTAGGCGCGTCGCTACAAGCTGTCAATACCCCTAAGCACAAGGCTAAAAAGGCAACTAACAAGGCACGAAATCTCATCTATGTCAACCTCTCTTTGTCAATCTTTACAATTACTACCCTTGATCCATAGCCTGATGAATTATCGAATCGGTTGCGCCAATTCACCGAAACTCAGTTTATCAAAGATCAGTGACCATTGAGAAGATGGGAGACAGGGGACGGCAGGCAGGGGATAGGAGTCAGGAGATAGGAGTCAGGAGACGGGAGGCAGCCGGCAAGAGGCAAGAGGCAAGAGGCAATAGGCAGGAGGCAATAGGCAGGAGGCAGGAGGCAATAGGCAGCTTTGTTCTCCCCACTTCCCCACTTCCCCACTTCCCCACCCCCCCCACTTCCCCACTTCCCCACTTCCCCACACCCTCTTTCAAGTCAGGAGGCTCTAAGTAACTGATAGCTGATGACTGATATGATCGGTGTGACTGTTTTCAGATGCAAAAATTTCGATGAATAGCCGATTGCCGGGAGATAATAGCCAATTAGATAGCCAACTGCATTCCCTTGTAACGACGGTGACAGCGATCGCCCAAGAACAGCAGGGAGATTGTAACGGTTTGTTAATGTTGCTGCGAACTTTAGAAAATTTACATCGGCAAATTCGCGAGCAGATGTTCGAGCCGTCTTTACCCAATACCCGTAAGGACTTATACGGATTACTCCGGGATATCGAGGAAACCGGGGGATGGCCCTATATAGAACGGATGAAGTTACAAATGTTAATGGAAAAATTATTAGCCAGTGAAGTCGGCGCGCTCGATTCGGCGGCAAAAAGCGATGATCGGGAAAAATGAAAAGGTGTTGGGTTTTTAGGGTGTTAGGGTGTTAGGGTGTTGGGGTTTTAGCTGAAATTCCCCATTTCCCCATCTCCCCATCTCCCCATCTCCCCATTGCCTATCGCCAAGGGGTACGGAGCGGGTTACAGTATTGGGAAAATGGATATTTAAGGGTAGTTCGTAAATCATGACCACCGTGAACCCGATTAAATTTGGAACCGATGGCTGGCGCGGGATTATCGCCGCCGATTTTACTTTCGATCGAGTCGCTCTGCTCGCTCCCTTGGCGGCTCAAGTTTTAGCGGATAATTATGGTCGGATCACGGGTTCGCGGACGATGATCGTCGGCTATGATCGGCGGTTTATGGCGGAGGATTTTGCTCAAACTGCGGCGGAATCGCTGCAAAAAGCTGGTTTTGATGTGCTTCTCTCCCAATCCTACGCTCCCACTCCCGCTTTTAGTTGGGCAGCTCGATCAGAAAATGCTCTCGGTGCGATCGTGTTAACCGCCAGTCATAACCCAGCTAAATATCTCGGTTTGAAGGTTAAAGGTTATTTTGGTGGTTCTGTCTCGCCGGAAATTACCCAACAAATTGAAGCTTTATTGTCTAATCCGCCGCAATTTAAGGCCAATGCAGGTAAATTAAGCACTTTTGAACCGTGGTCGGGTTATTGTCAGGGTTTACGCCAAAAAGTTAATATTGCCGCTATTGCCAACGCGATCGAATCGGGACAACTAAAAGTTTATTCCGATGTCATGCACGGTGCGGCGGCTACCGGTTTAGAGCGTCTTTTGGGGGTGGGAATCACGGAATTACGCGGCAATCGCGATCCTTTGTTCGGTGGCGGCTCTCCGGAACCTTTGCCGAGAAATTTGACGGAAATCATCGATAAGCTGGCTCACAGCGCAAATTTAGCCCCTTTGCGAGTAGGTTTGGTCTTCGATGGCGATAGCGATCGAGTGGCGGCGATCGATGGTCGGGGGAATTTTTTAAGCACCCAAAATCTCATCCCGATTTTAATCGAGCATTTAGCCGGCAAAAAAGGAATGAGAGGGGAAATTGTGAAAACGGTGAGCGGTTCCGATTTAATTCCCAAATTAGCCAGTTTATACGGTTTATCGGTCTTTGAAACCCCGATCGGTTATAAGTATATCGCCGATCGAATGTTGACCACTCCTGTGTTAATTGGTGGGGAAGAATCGGGAGGTGTCGGTTATGGTAGTCACATTCCCGAACGGGATGCTTTATTATCAGCTTTATACGTTTTGGAAGCAGTGGTAGAATCGGGCCAAGATCTAAGCGATCTTTACGCGCAATTACAGGATAAAACTGGTTTTTATTCTCAGTATGATCGTATTGATTTGCCCCTAGCTAATATGGCAGCTCGCCATCAGTTAATTACTGCTTTGGATCAGGAACCCTTAAGGGAAATTGCCGGTAAACAAGTGACTGATTGTAATCCTATCGACGGTTATAAATTCCGTTTAGAAGATGGGAGTTGGTTGTTAATTCGCTTTAGTGGTACAGAACCAGTTTTGCGTCTCTACTGTGAATCTTCAACCCTCGATCGAGTTCATGAAATTCTCGCCTGGGCAAAATCTTGGGCTACCTAAATAGAAACCCGTTTTCTTGAAGAAAACGGGTTTCTATGTTATTTTTTAACGCATTCAATAATACAAATATCTTCTTGAGTCGGAATAATTCGATTTAATTTTAAACCAGTTTGGCTCAACAATTCCTCAAATTCTTCTGCGGTTCTTTCTTTACCTCCCGGACACATAACTAACATATTTAGGTCTAACATTTTAGCGGCCGAAGGATTATTACCCGCAGGAACAACCATTTCCAAGACTAAAACTTTCCCATCGCTATCTAAAGCTTGACAACAGTTTTTCAAAATAGCAATCGCTCGTCGATCATCCCAATCATGAATAATATGTTTTAATAAATAGCCATCTCCTCCCGACGGTACGGATTCAAAAAAACTACCTCCAACGGTTTGACAACGATCAACAATACCGTGTTTTTCTAAAGTGGGTTGACAATGGGAAATTACATATTCTTCATCAAAAAGAATCCCTTTTAGTTGGGGATATTGCTCTAAAATTGTCCCCAACATCTCACCGTACCCACCACCCACATCTACTAGGGTTTGAAATTCCGAGAAATCATACACAGCTAAAATAGCTTTCTCCTCCGACAAAGAAAAACTATTCATCGACTGTTCAAAAATCTCTGCATCTAGCGGATGAGTTTGAAAATATTCAAAGACCCCCATCCCAAAGACATCATCAAAGGATGGTTGTCCCGTTTTAATACTATGTAACACATTTCCCCAAGCTTGATAATGGGGGGCTTCTCCTAACATAATCGCTGTCGCTTTTACTGACCGGGGATGGTCACTAGATAAATGTTCAGCTAAGGGAGTTAGTATAAACTGTTGAGATTCAGTTTCTTGAAAAATTCCCACACTAGCTAACCCTCTCATCAGTCGGTATAAAGCAGCAGAATTGGTCTCAGTTAGGGAGGCTAACTCTTGACAAGATTTCGCTCCTTCCCTATTTTTGGACGGGAGCTTATTTCCTGTCCAGTTGTGGCGGCGTTACCGTCGAACCACTAAAAAAATACGTCGAGAACCAAAACTCCCGGAAAGTGGAAATGCTACCGCGTTAGTTTCATTCTGGTCGCGATTCATCTCCCGTTAACCGCTACGCGGTTTAACGGGAGATGAATCGCTCCATCGAGATAGAATAAATCTGCTGCAAAAGCAAGTTATCGAGGCGGTATCGGGTCAAAATATCTAAAACTTAGGATAAATTTGACATAATCTTCGGTTTTATGGATCGGATAGTTGTCTCTTGTCTTTTTTCTCCTCCAGTCGCCTGTTTCGGACTCTCCTTATCTAAGGAAAGATTCTTGATTTTTGCAGGAGATATAATAAATCTATCGATTTTGACCCCTAAAAGCGGACCGCGGACGGCGCACATTGATTACGGCAAAAAGCGCAAAAATGATTACAATCGATCCAAAATATCAACGACTAGGATTAAATGGCTACTCATATTGTTACTGGTGTCGCAGGTTTTATCGGTTCTAACTTGGCAGAAAAGCTGTTAGAACAAGGAGATCAGGTGATCGGTATCGATCAATTTAACGATTATTACGACCCCAGTTTAAAGCGCAAAAATGCTCATATTCTAGCAAAATATCGCGAATTTAAGTTAATTGAAGCGGATATACAAGCCCTCGACTGGCGACAACTGTTGCAAGGAGTAGAAGTATTATTCCATCAGGCAGCCCAAGCGGGAGTCAGAGCAAGCTGGGGTGATGGATTTCGTCAATATACCGAAAGGAATATAAATGCTACTCAAATCATTCTTGAGGCCGCTAAGGAAACCCCGTCTTTACAAAGGATGGTTTTTGCCTCCACTTCCTCGGTATATGGCAATGCGGAAACGATGCCGACTCCCGAAACCCTTTGTCCCCAACCGGTTTCACCCTACGGCATCACCAAATTAGCGGCAGAAAGACTCTGTTGGCTATATCACCAGAATTTTAACGTTCCCGTCACTGCCTTGCGTTATTTCACCGTTTATGGACCGCGGCAACGTCCCGATATGGCTTTCCATAAGTTTTTTCAAGCAGCGATCGCAGGTAAAGCCATCGGCATCTACGGGGATGGCAAACAAACCCGCGATTTTACCTTTATTAGCGATGCTGTAGCCGCTAATTTAGCCGCTGCCGTAGTGCCGGAAGCGGTGGGGGAGGTGTTTAATATTGGTGGTGGTAGTCGCGTGGTTTTGCTGGATGTCTTGGATACCATGGCAAAAGTCATCGGTAAACCTATCGAGCGATCGCATCAAGGACTCGCCCGGGGAGATGCCCGTCACACCGCCGCCGATGTCACCAAAGCCCGTACTATTCTAGGTTATGACCCCCAAGTCTCTTTAGCCGAAGGATTAGCCCAAGAATGGCAGTGGATTCAGGAGTTATATTGTTAATGGCAGCAATTCCCTAATAATCAAAAAATCTCCCCGTTAAAGGGGAGATTTTGGGCAATATCTAGGGTTATACCCCGACAAATTACACCAATTTCAGATCGGGATAATTGGCGAGAATGTCGTCTTGACTGAGAATATCACCCTCGCTTTGAGGAGTCCAAATCACTTCTACCGCTAAAAGTCGATCGCCTCCCATACTACCAATTTGTTGCAGGGCTTGTTTCAAGTCTTGGGAATCATTAATTTTGGCTAGAGAAAATTTACCGACAATGCCAGCTAAAATAGTCACCAAAATATAGCCTTCCGGTGCGGTTTTAGCTAATTCTCCAGCCGATTCGGGTAAAATATTTTCTTGAGAACCTTGACGCAGTTGATTATTGTAATTAGTTAAGGTTTCCGCCGTTAGTTTACCGCGTTCGTTGAGAGACCACTGATTAAACTTCGCTTCTGCACTGCTGAGGCTGGTTTGTTGGCAATCGACGTTACCATAAACCCAGTATTCCGGATGACGCAACAGGGCGAGGGCCGATTCTTGTAAGACTTCGACGCGTCCCTCGGAGGTGCTAGTATCCACAGTTAGGGCGATTTGATTTAATTCTTGTTGCAGATAACGGGCATTAGCCAACAAACCCACCTGTACTTTAGCCACGGAGACGGTTTCATAACCGGATTCTATCGTCATACCATTCTCATCACTGCCTCCACCATTACGGAAAGCATTAACGAGGAAATTGGCAATAGCAAAAAAGATTAACAGAGAAATTAAGCCACCGCCACCACCACCCCAAAAGAAGGGTAAAAGGAAGGGAAAACCAATACCTCCACCGTAACCGGGGGAACTGTAACCACCACCTCTAGAAGGGCTAATACTGCGACTAGGGGCGCGAAAACTACCGCCCCCCATTCTACCCCCCGATGCCGCCAAAGCACTGGAAACATTGCCTAAAATCAGCGTTGTCACTAATCCTAGAACTAATAGCGGCTTGGCAAGCGATCGAACTTTAGTTAAAATTTTGTCAATCATAAGAACACCGAAGCAACCCTTTATTTACTAGGATAACCAGTTTCTCCCTCAGGGATAGACAAACCCCGAATAGGGATAACCGAATCAGTTATCAGTGATCAGTTATCAGTGATCAGTTATCAGTTATCAGTGATCAGATTTGAGTTTTCAGTTCACTGTTTACTGTTTACTGTTTACTGATCACTGACAAAACCCCCACCCCCAAATTTATGACTTGGAATTTCTCCCCTCCCACGGATTCGGACTTAGGCGATCGCGAAGTACCCTTAGAAAATCATCATCTCTGGGGTAAACGGATTGCTTTACTGGTAACGGGAGGGATTGCGGCCATGAAAGCGCCACTAATTGCCCGCTCTTTGCGGAAATTTGGGGCTACAGTCGTGGCTTTTGTCTCGGAAGAAGCTTTAAGATACGTCACCAGGGAAGCTTTGGAATGGAGTACGGTTAATCCCGTAATTAGCCAATTAACGGCAAAAGCAGAACATTTAAGCGATCAATCTCCCTTTGATCTTTATTTAGTCGCCCCCGCTACCTATAACACGATTAATAAGTTTCGTTACGGAATCGCTGACGGAGTGATCACTTCATGCTTGGCCTCGGCCTTGGGACGACAGGAAAAGGGAAAAACTAAAATTCTGCTTGTCCCCACCATGCACGGCAGTTTACATAATGCTATTCTGACTGAATCTTTGCAAACTCTCGATCGCTTGGGAGTCGAGATTATGCCACCCCGCGATGATTACGGTAAGCACAATCTCCCCGGGGAAAAAGAGATTACCGTGGCAGCCTGTGGGATTCTCAGTAATTCTGTCCTGAAAAATATGCCGATTTTAGTCACTGGTGGACCCACACCCGTGATTATCGATAATATCCGTCGCTTAACTAATCGTTTTACTGGACAATTAGGGGCCGCTATTGCAGAAGAATTATACCTGCGCGGGGCAAAGGTGCAGTTAATCCACGGACGGGGCAGCTATACACCCCCCGCTTATTTACCCCATGAAATTATTGAAACTTATGACGAGTATCTAGGGAAGGTTATGGGAGAATTAGAGAGTAAAAATTATAAATTTGGGATTTTTTCGGCGGCAGTGGCCGATTATCGCTTAGAAAGCCCTTTTTATGCTAAGATTCCCAGTGGAGGGCAGTTAAATCTTAATTTTGTGCCGACGGAAAAAGTGATTGACAAGGTGAGAGAAAAATTTCCCGATTTAGAGATGGTGACTTTCAAGTATCAGGAGGGAGTCAGTCAGGAGGAGTTGCTGGAAATCGCCCGTAAACGCCTAGAAAAGGGCTATCAGGCCGTCATTGCTAATAGGGGTGAGGAAAAGGGCGATCAAGGGGAACAGGTGGCTTATTTGGTCACAAAAGCGGCATTGGGGAAATTTATCGGTAAAAAAGCGATCGCTATTGGCATCGCCGAATATTTAGAAGAGCGAGCCAAAAATGTTACAATCAAAAAAATTTAATATTTTTTAATATTAATTTGCAAAAATTTAGGGTAAGACAGTCATGGGTAACATCAACTTCGTCAAAGAGAATAAGATCGTGGTAGCGGCAGATGGAGCGAATTTACGAGAGAAAGCAATCCAGAATGGCGTTGATATCTACACTTTTGGCGGTAAATTGATGAATTGTGGCGGTTACGGTCAGTGTGGTACTTGTATAGTGGCAATTGTCGAGGGGATGGAAAATCTCTCGGCTAAAACCGACTTTGAACAGCGTTGTCTGAAGAAAAAACCCGAAAATTATCGTTTAGCCTGTCAAACCATCGTTAATGGCCCTATTAGCGTCCAAACTAAACCAAAATAGCCTTTAAGCGTCAGTCCCCACCCTCAGCAACGCACCGGTGGGGAAGGTGCGGGGAGCGGCCATTGACGGGTTCGATAGGGGTGAAAATTGCCAGACAATATTACTTGAGTGCCAAATGCTTGGCATTTAATAGCATAATTCCCTGCGCGACTTTTTCAGCCAACCCTAATTTAAGGAGATGTCTTGGGAAGACATCTCCGCTTTCCCTGGCCAAGCACTGACAATCAAGAGGTTTGCCAGAAAATATCAGCTTTACTGCCTTTAAACTAAGTATTGGACATTTTAGTACAAATGTCCGAACTTCCTCTGATACTAAATCCCTTTTTAATAGTGTGATTAACTCTCAAGTTATGAATTGTTTCTCCCCACACCCCACTATCCTATACTTTTTAAACAGGATTTAGTATGACTACTCTCTTCACCGCTCAGATAGCGATCGCTATCTGAGAAAATTGCTCATTTTGTCATCTAGATTGCATCCCGATCGGAAACCTTTGGGTAATCTATGAGTACAGATACTCAAACCTCCCCTTCCTTGCGGCGTTGCTGATCGGGATAATTTTTTTCTCATAAACTTTACAATATTTAATAATTGTTGTAATATTAGTTAAATAACCAAGGTTCTCACTACTTGCCATTTATGCCCATAAACTCTACATATAGCTAAAAACAGGACTATAGAGCCAATTAAATCCTCAATTAGATTTCTCTCTATCCTTGAGTAATCACTCACCAATCTCTTTACAAAACTAGAAAAAACTCCGATAGCATCTCCTTAACTGCCCCTGGGGAAGCGATCTGAAAAACGCCATCAATCCCTGCATATCAACCCTCAACCGACGCGCACTCATGAAAACCTCGAAAAACCCCACCGATCCAGTTCGCTCCTATCTCAGAGAAATTGGCCGAGTTCCCCTTCTCACCCATGAAGAGGAAATTCTCTACGCGAAACAGGTACAAAGATTAATTTTTCTGGAAAAAATCAAAGAATCCCTAAGATCTCAACTCGGCAGGGAACCCAGCGATCGCCAGTGGTCAGAAGCGGCGGAAATTAGTGAAGAACAACTACGTCGAGAATTAGGGGCGGGGGATTTCGCCAAGCGCAAGATGGTAGAAGCGAACCTGCGTCTAGTGGTTTCCGTGGCTAAAAAATACCTAAAACGCAATCTAGATCTATTAGACCTGATCCAAGAGGGAACCATTGGGATGCAAAGAGGTGTGGAAAAATTCGATCCCACCAAAGGCTATCGCTTTTCCACCTATGCCTATTGGTGGATTCGCCAAGCCATCACCCGGGCGATCGCAGAAAAAAGTCGCACCATCCGTCTGCCCATCCACATCACCGAAAAACTGAATAAAATCAAAAAGGCCCAGCGTCAACTAGCTCAAGATAAGGGTCGCGCTGCCACCATTGCCGAATTAGCCGAGGAATTAGATCTAACTCCCAAACAGGTGCGAGACTACTTGGAAAGGTCCCGTCAACCCCTTTCCCTTGACTTAAAGGTGGGGGACAATCAAGACACGGAATTAGGGGAACTCTTGGAAGATACGGGACTTTCCCCCGAAGATTACACTGCCTATTCTTCCCTGCAAGTGGATTTGGAAAAACTGATGGCAGACCTCACCCCTCAACAAAAAGAAGTGATTTGTCTGCGTTTTGGTTTAGATAATGGGCAGCCCCTCACCCTAGCGAAAATTGGCGTTCGACTCAATATCAGTCGTGAACGCGTCCGTCAGATCGAACGAGAAGCGATCGCTAAATTAAGAAAACGCAGGGCTAACATCAGAGAATACCTAGCTAGTTAGGGTTTGCGGCAAAAAGCTGTTCGTGGGGGCAGGGTGTGGGGTGTAGGATGTGGGGATAACAAAGCTGCCTTTTGCCTTTCGCCGACCGTCCCCTGCCTCCTGCCTTCGTTAAGGGTCAAATTGAGCGTCTGAATAACAGCGAGAAAAATGGCCCATTTCTAGATTTATCGGCCACTTTTCTCGGCTCTTATTTCTCTACTTCTTCAAGATATTTTTGCAACAGGAGAGCTAATTTTTCTTTAGTGGCGACGGGAACAGAATCTAGACGGGTAAGAATAGCGTATTTAAGGGCAGAATGAGCGACGGAAACGGGAGGATTAGCTGCCAGACGACGCACCGTTTCTTGGATGACTTTTTGGGCATTAATAGCGTTATGGTGGAGATTTTCGATCACCATTTCTACCGTGACATGATCGTGATCGGGATGCCAACAATCGTAATCGGTAACTAAGGCTAAGGTAGCGTAGGCAATTTCCGCTTCTCGCGCTAATTTAGCCTCGGTTAAATTGGTCATACCGATCACGGTTGCCCCCCAACTTCTATAGAGATTTGATTCCGCTTTAGTAGAAAAAGCCGGCCCCTCCATACAGAGGTATGTACCGCCCCGATGCAGGGTAACTTCCGGTAGGTTTAAACTGGCGACGGCATCCCCTAAAATGCTGGCTAATTGGGGACAAATGGGATCACCAAAGGCGACGTGGGCAACAATTCCTTCCCCAAAAAAAGTCGCTATTCTCTCTTTAGTTCTGTCAATAAATTGATCGGGAATGACTAAATCTAGGGGTTTAACTTCCGCTTTGAGGGAACCAACGGCCGAAGCGGAAATAATATATTCAACCCCTAATTGTTTGAGAGCGTGAATATTAGCTCGAAAGGGTAATTCGGTCGGTAAAAAATGGTGACTTCTGCCATGACGCGCTAAAAAGGCAACTTCTGTTCCGTCTAAAGTACCGAGAATTAAAGCATCGGAAGGAGAACCAAAAGGAGTATCGAGGGATACTTCCCGCACATCCTTGAGGGCATCCATTTTATACAAACCACTGCCGCCAATGATGCCAATTTTTACCGTCGTCATAGTCTTGGAAAGAATTAGTTATCGTTGCCTTGATGTTACCACAATTGAGCGATCGAACTGTGATAATTTTTCTGTCAAGGCCTTACTTTTTCTTTTTCTTGCCTTTGAGGGAACCATTAATTACACCATTAAAGCCATAAATTTCTTCAGTTCCCGCAATGGCAACTAATTCCACCTCTTTCGTGTCTCCCGGTTCAAATCTAACGGACGTACCTGCGGGAATATTCAGATGGGTTCCTTTGGTTAATTCGCGCTGGAACTCCAAGGCCTCGTTAACTTCATAAAAATGATAGTGGGAACCCACTTGAATCGGTCGATCACCTGTATTGGCCACAGAAATACGCAGGGTGTCGCGACCGACATTAATCTCAATCTCCCCAGATGGTGTGATAATTTCTCCCGGAATCATAACTGCTAAAAATCTCCTGTTAATGAATGGGATTGTGAACGGTAACTAATTTAGTACCATCGGGAAAAGTCGCTTCGATCTGCACTTCCGTAATCATTTCCGGGATGCCTTCCATTACCTCCTCGCGAGTCAATAAAGTGGTGCCGTAACTCATCAATTCAGCGACGCTCCGACCTTCCCTCGCACCTTCGAGGATGGCGGCGCTAATATAGGCGATCGCTTCGGGATAATTTAACTTGATACCACGGTTTTTGCGTCTTTCGGCGAGCAGTGCCGCCGTGAAAATGAGTAATTTATCTTTTTCTTGGGGCGAAAGTTGCATAGATGGGTCTTTTTTTCACACAGATGCCTAGGGTTATTGTAGTTCTTGGCGGGATAGTTGTAGCGATCGAGTTGTGAAATTTTATTTACTTAGCCTGCTTTATTGATGAAGATTTGGGAAGATACTTAAAATTCTTGCTAGGAAAGTCCTTCAGCGATCTGGCTAAAAAACGGCTGGCAATTGGTGAATAATTCAGGCTAGTGTCTCGTTCTTATTTGAAATAACTATAAATCATTGCTGGATTGGAAGCCAGCCATGCCACCATTAATCGGGAACGGCAATGAGTTCTGTGGGGCGACAAATGACGGTGATTCGCAGTTAGAAAAAGACAACCACCGGCAACTCCCAGAGGAAATAGTTTATCAAACCAGCAAAGGACGATTAAGCAATAAAATTAAACGCCAAAATCCCATCATTAAAATCGTTATCGCTGATATTGGGTAAGTTCCCCGGTAAATCCTCAAAGCCAAAGATATTATTCCCCCTTGACCGTAAATGTTCCGCCCCATCGGGATTTGCCGACCCAAAGGAGAAGTAGGCCACCTCATGACTCATATAGTTTTCTAGGGTAGCCGCCACGTTATCGGGATTCTTGGTCAAAAATGCCTGAACACTCCCTTGCAGACTTTCTCCCAGATTGCCCCCATTGGCAATGACAAAAGGTGCGTAGCGTCGCCCCCCTTCCAACAACACATCTCCAAATTCAGCGGCGGTGGTGCTTTGGTTTGCCCCTTCCCCACTGGCCCGCAAAAAGAAGTTATTCACTGCTTGACTTAAGGCACTACGCGCATAACCCGCTTGACCCGGTTGAATTAACTCTGTGGCGTTGCCATCTCCATCTAAATCGAGGCTGTCAAAAACGGCTCCGTTGTCATCCGCCACTGGATAGAGACCGACAACGTTATTAAAGAAAGCTCCCGTCTGTTGGAGTCCCTCCTCAATGGCTGTCACCTGTATGCTACTGGGCAAGTTACTGAAGTTGAAAACCAGAGAACCCTGTCCATTGCCCGTATTTTTAAATTCAAGGGCCTGGGGATTAACGTCTTGGTCGGGTAGATTGGTAATTTCTAGGGTGAAATTAACCGTTGCGTCTGGCGTGGCATTGGGAGCCGGGTTGAGGGTGGTATCCGTTACCGCCACCGTCAGATTATAGAGGGATTGGGCTTCAAAATCAGCCTTACCGATGAAGAATAATTCCCGGCCACGAATCTGGAAACTGCTCTGATCATTCCCCAACAAAGAAAGGCTATTGGTCCCCAAGGCATCATCGCTAATCTGAATATCGGCAACTTTGACACCTTGACTGGTATCGGTATTTTCAGCGATCGCATTGGTACTATTGGCCAGAATTAGGGCTGTGGGAGCTTCGTTGACATCGGTGATGTTTAAAGTTAAGGTTTGGGTGAGATCGGGGGTGACACCAACGGTTGTATCATCGACATTGACGGTGACTTCGTAACTGTTTTGAGCTTCAAAATTAGGAGTAAAACCGACATAGAAAAGAGCCGAATTCTGAATTAAGAAGCGCTCCCTATCCCGTCCCGTGAGGAAGAGATTATTGGTTCCTAAACCATCATCTTCAATCAGGAG
>NZ_JBHFLL010000158.1:0-8416 GCF_041928595.1 Microcystis sp. BLCC-F209 | reverse complement strand
CATTGCCATGAATGTCTTGATTCGCTCCCTACAGCAGGGTTACGGCGAGCGAGACGACTTCTACACCGGTGGCAATATGTTTATTTATTTCAGCCGCGAACAGGTGAAAAATCGCGATTTTCGCGGGCCCGATTTCTTCGCCGTCCTCAATGTCGATGGCAAGAGAGAGCGACAGGGTTGGGTAATTTGGGAAGAAGAGGGACGTTATCCCGACGTTATTGTGGAATTAACCTCTCCTAGTACCGCCAAAACCGATAAAGTCCGAAAAAAAGCCATTTATGAGGGAACCTTCCGCACGCCAGATTATTTCATCTACGATCCTTTCGATGGCAATTCTTTACAAGGATGGCATTTAGGGGCCGACCAACGCTACCATTCTTTAGAACGAAACGAGCGCGGCTGGTTATGGTGCGAAAGCTTAGGCTATTGGTTGGGAACTTGGCAGGGGACTATTGACCGAGAAACGGCAATTTGGGCGAGATTTTATGACCCAGAAGGCAATTTAATCCCCTTGCCAGAAGAAGCAGCCCAGGAGCAAGCAGCCGCGGCACAGGAGCAAGCAGCCGCGGCACAGGAGCAATTAAATGCTACTCAGCAAGCTCTGGAAGCGGAGAGACAGCGTTCTCAACAGCTGGCGGCTCGTTTGCGAGAAATGGGGATAGAGCTATAGTATAGCTGTATTTGTTTAGGTGAGGAGGTAAACTGCTCCTGTTCCTCCTCGTTCAAAGTCGGTTAATTTCTCCTTTCACGGTTGAGGGAGCCTGCAATCCCAGTGTATTTGAAATCTAGCTCGACACCTGTTTGCTGCTGTGATTACCTTTTGGACAGTGGGTAATTATTGATCAGAGTTTTCTTTTATTCTTCCTTAAACAGTAAACAGTGAACTGAAAACTGAAATCTGATAACTGATAACTGATAACTGATAACTGATAACTGTCTCAACTAGGAAATTTATTTGGCACGACTACTTATATGTCTA
This sequence comes from Microcystis sp. BLCC-F209, assembly GCF_041928595.1. Lineage (NCBI taxonomy): Bacteria > Bacillati > Cyanobacteriota > Cyanophyceae > Chroococcales > Microcystaceae > Microcystis > Microcystis sp. BLCC-F209. The sequence continues at coordinate 7,437 of NZ_JBHFLL010000158.1, read as the reverse complement.
ATCTATCTTTAGGCGCGCAACCCCCCCTCGAATTTATCCCCCCTGACCTTAATCCCTTGCTTTTAAGGGGATGTCAAATCTTTTTACCTCTCTGGTTACAAACTCAAACCAATTTAAGGGAAATTTCCGCCGCCAATCTAGAAACTTTAATCACATTTTATCAAAAAAGTCAAGAGAAAAAAGTCCGTTTACTGCTTGCTTTTCGTCATCCCAGTATTAACGACCCCTACTGTATGGCCTATCTTTTGTGGAAATTAGTACCCAAAAAAGCCAAAGAGTTAGGAATAAAATTACCAGCACCGATTCACGCTCATTTTATGTACGATCGAGGGATTCCTTTATGGGCTGGAGAAAGGGTAGGATGGTTATATTCTAAGTTAGGTGGCACACCAATTCAACGGGGAAAAGCCGATTTAATCGGATTGCGTTCGGCTCGTCGTTTATTATTAGAAGGAGATTATCCTTTAGCCGCCGCTCCAGAAGGGGCAACTAACGGACATAATGAGCTTGTTAGTGCTATTGAGCCGGGTATTTCTCAATTGGCTTTTTGGGGTGTGGATGATGTCAGAAAGGCTAAACAACAGCAAGAAGTAATTATTTTACCTATTGGTATTCAGTATTTTTATCTAACTCCAGTGTGGCAAGAGATCGAGCAAATTTTAACTAATTTAGAAACCGATAGCGGTTTAGAACCAATTCCGAATTCATCCCCAAAAGAAAAGGTTTTATACGAGCGTCTTTTTCGGTTAGGAGAAAGATTATTATCCTTAATGGAGGATTTTTATCGAGATTTCTATTATCAATCTTTGCCAGTAGTGCCTGCCAATGGTGATGATCCAAATGAAACTCTAGCCAAACGTTTAGCCAATTTATTAGATGTGGCCCTACAAACCGTAGAAAAGTATTTCAATGTTTCTTCTAATGGTAATGTGATCGATCGCTGTCGTCGTTTGGAACAAGCAGGATGGGAACGCATTTATCGGGAAGAATTAAAACCCACTCATTCTATTTCTCCCCTTGAATTAGGATTAGCTGATCGCCTGGCCGATGAAGCTAATTTAAAAATGTGGCACATGAGAATTGTGGAAAGTTTTGTGTCAGTAACTGGTTATTATGTCAAAGAAAAACCCACTGTAGAAAGATTCGCAGAGACAATTTTATTACTCTGGGATTTAGTGACAAGAATTAAAGGAGGTAATCCCTTTTTCCGTCCCCAAATTGGTCAACAAAAAGCGATAATAACTATTGGTAAACCTATTTCCGTATCCGAGCGCTATGGCGATTATAAAAGCGATCGACGCTCGGCCGTAGCACAATTAACCCAAGATTTACAAACCAGTTTAGAAAGTTTAATTATTCATCAGTAGATAATTAGGGTTTGCTGAAAAAGTTTCTTGGTGGACTCAGTTATCAGTTATCAGTTATCAGTTATCAGTTATCAGTTATCAGTTATCAGTTATCAGTTATCAGTTATCAGTTATCAGTTATCAGTTATCAGTTCACTGAGAAAACCCCCCACTTCCCCCCGCAACGGCTCGACCGAGCTTCGCCGCTCGACTGAGCTTCGGCGAACGTCCGAACATCGCGCACGAAGTGGTCTCCCCACTTCCCACTCCCCAATTCATAATTTATAATTCCCAATTCATAATTTATAATTCATAATTCATAATTTATAATTCCCACACCCCACTTCCCCGCTAAAAACCTTTTCACCTAGCTCTAGTATAGGAGATAGTACGGGAATCTGGAAAAACTCAATACCGAAAACCCTACCCCAGTCAGGGAATCTTTTATCTATCCTAAAAGTGTAGAGATAAACCAAGATCTCTAGCCTTAAGAAAACTTCGGAGGTGACTTATATGGCACTTATACGTTGGGAACCTTTCAGAGAAGTAGAAAGCCTACAAAAAGAAATGAATCGCTTGTTTGACCGTCTTGTGCCGACTGATGTAGGCAATGGCGAAAAAATGGGGTTGTCCTTCATCCCAGCGGCGGAAATTACCGAAACGCCAGAGGCAGTTCAGCTTAAACTGGAAATACCTGGTATGGAAGCCAAAGACCTCAACGTGGAAGTAACAGCCGATAGTCTGACCATTAATGGTGAAAGAAAATCGGAAATTAAAACCGAAGAAGAAGGATTTACCCGCACTGAGTTCCGTTATGGTAAATTCCATCGGGTTATTCCTCTACCAGTTCAGGTTGATAACACTAACGTGACGGCTGAATACAAAGATGGCATTCTCAATCTCACCCTCCCGAAAGCGGAAGAAGAAAAAAATAAAGTGGTGAAAGTGTCCATCAATCCTGCCATTGCTCAATGATGTAGCTCTCATTGTCCGGTCTTGAGCGAAAGAGTTAACCTAGTCTGATTAAACCAAAGCGGGAGTATTAAATCATGCTTCCGCTTTTAGCTTCTTAACCCTTTAACTTAAAACTTCTAACACTGCTTGGGGTGATAATTTATCTTTAAACCAGATAATCTGAGCGGGTAGATTTTGAAATTTAACTCCAGCTTTTTCTAGATTTAACCGTTCCGATACGGCTAAAATTAAATTATTTGCTTGGGCCGATTTGACCTGCAAGAATTTTTTTTGTAGGTATTCTGGTCGCCAATAACCAACAATTTCGAGGAGAAAAACGCGACCATCGGGATGCACTAAACGGAAATCGGGAATCATCACTCCTCCGGGTAAAGGCACTAAATCCACTTCCCTTTCTAGTTGCCATTCAGTTTTTAACTGTAACCAACGTTTAGCGAAAGATTCCTCTAACATACTATCGTAGGGTTTACCCGGCGAATAGTGGGAGACCAGACCACAGTTATCCTCTAAATTGAACTGTTGTTTTTTAATAGTTCCTGTATAGGAATCTTTATACTGTAATTGTGCCTTCAAATTCCAGTGAGTCACATGGAGTAAGGCAGGAATTAATTTAGCGATTTCAATGCCATAACGACTATTAGCTTTAAATAAACTGGTGGGACCATCGATAGTAATAGTAAATCCCGTGTCGGCATCCCCTTCGATATAAGTCATTAAACGAAATAGTTTTAGATAGCGAAAGAGATATTTATATTCCCCCGGATCGTTGCGGTGGACATTGATGATTAAATAACTGGCCCGATAAAAAATACCTTGAATTTGCGAGAGGTTAAAACGATGAATTAAGTTTTCGGGGGTGGGAGCATCAAATTGAGTGAGAATTTTATTCTCCGCTAAATCAGCATAGAGTCCTTTTTCTAGAGCTACTGGAAAAATTTCTTGATTTAATTCTTGGCTGAGTTGCTGGGCAATTTTTCCCAGAATTAGCGATCGATTTTGGGGAATAGGAACAAAGTTAGCCGCTTGTTCAAAAACTCTTTTTCTTAATTCCTGCGGTTCTAAGGGACTAATAATCTCAAAGGTGGCAAAATGATTGGTTAATAGGTGAGCAAATCCCCGTTTAATTTTATAATCGGGACTGTCTCCCTCTAAGATTAGGAGTTTTTGGCTTAATTCTCCTTTCGTTTCACCGATACTTTCCTGAAAACAGGTGATTTGTTCTTTGGCGATCGCCAGATAATCGGCAGCGAGCGGTAAGCGTTTAGGAATAATTGTCTCGCCATTTTGACGGGAAATCAATAAATCGGTCGGTAACATGGCAAGCTAGAGAAGAATAATCAGATGGGGAGAGGTGGGACGACAAGGAAAGTCGAAACCCCAAAAATCCCCCGCTTCTAACTATTTTGGTCGAGATAACGCTCTAAATCTTCGATCACACGGGTTAATTCTGCTTCTGTGGTTAAGCGTAGGCGATCGTCACGAACCGTTAACAAAACTTTAGCCGAAAAAGGACTCGGATAAATATTGGGATTACAAAACACTTCCAGAAATACATCACCAGTGTGCTGATATTCCAGCGGTTTTTGGGGTTGGGGTTTACCCCCACTAGCGGCATTACTGGCGATCGCTTTCAGTCGATCGAGTAAAATGTTAATTTCCCTTTGCAAATCCAGAGCAGCACTGGGACTGAAACGAAAAGTAACGGAACCTTGCAAGAGATTAAGAGTTAAAGGAATCATGGAAAAAATCAGGTTAAGAGAAAGCCTGAAGTTAATTATATTAATTTGGGGAAATTTGGGGAAATTGGGTTTTGGCGGATTGTTCAGTCATCAGTAAACAGTAAACAGTAATCAGTAATCATACTAAATCCTGTTTAAAAAGTATAGGATAGTGGGGTGTGGGGTGTAGGGTGTGGGGTGTGGGGAGAAACAATTCATAACTTGAGAGTTAATCACACTATTAAAAACGGATTTGGTATCAGTGAGGTTCTTCGTTACTTGGTCTGGTTCGATCGGGGGGCTTAAATCGACCAAATCTTTATCTGGTAAGATACTTAATTGATGCGTTCGTTCTTGAGCGAAAACAATTGACAAAAATCGCAGCAATGTCTTTCTCTACTGATAACTGATAACTGATAACTGATAACTGAAGTTACCGACGCGGAACGAGATTAATCCGGCCCTCGTCCATTTCATCCATGAGTAACTCTAGGGCCTCATAATCCACATCGGAAACGTAACCAAGACGAGCGAGGAGTTCATTAATTCCGTTCTCGATTTCTGGCGTGATTTGACGATAATATAGGGCTTGTTCCACTAATTGGCGGATAGTCGGCTTGGTATCCACGATTTTCTTACTCTAGTTCGATAAATCTAATTTCCGTATCCTGCTTTACTTTATTTCAGCAAAAACACCAGTAGGATATTGGGTCATCATCAGTAATTCGGGATTAGAGCTTAAACCTAACGACTTTCCCCTGATGTTTACCCCAGTAAGTCCTGATCACTGTTCCCTTTTACCCCCAGATACCAAGGTTAACCCAGAACTGGTTCTTTGCCACAGGGTCGAAGATTAAAAAAAGATTAATCTTTTCAGGAGAGAGAAAATTGATCCAGACCGGGGTTGCAAAATCAGAAAGTTAGGACATAATAGCGGTATCTGATTTCCAGTTAAAAGGTTCATTTATGAATTTCAAAGCCCAGCCATGAAAAGCCCTGTAAAAGTCCCAGAAATTGCTCTATTTGAGCCAAAAGGCTATATTACCGCCGCCAACGTCCTAGAATTTCAAGAGCAGCTCACCAATCTGGTGAACCAGAATAGCTGTATCACTTTTCTCGTGGATATGAGTAGGGTGGAATTCCTCGACAGCGCGGGATTAATGGCTTTAGTTACCGCCTTTCGTCTGGCTCAAAGTCAAGATAAATCCTTCAATATCTGTTCTATTCCACCTTCAGTCAAGATTATCTTTGAATTAACCCAACTCGATCGGGTTCTCTCGATTTTCCCTAGCCGTGCTGACTTTGATGCTGTTATCACCCTCCCCCAAGCGGCGTAAGCAGACAAAATAGCGTTTCTCGTCGCAATTTCTCGGCTAAATTCTGAATTTACATGGGAATCACCCCTTGGCTGGCTATCTTCCCATTTATCCAACCGACTCCTCAGGACAACAATTTTTCTCAAGGAGAGCCATTATACTGTTGAGATGGCTCTCCTCCTTTTTGGATATTATTTCTAGGGGCAAACTACCATGGACTTGTTGGGAGCAGCTCACAAAAGACTGTCTATTAAGAAATTCCATGACTTTAGTGATGACAGAGGGGAAGGAGGGCAAGATGGTAGATAGGTAATGAGTAGTAATTTCCTAGAATCCATGACAGTCAAAAATCTCCAGTATGCTTATTTTCCCGGTTGTGTCGCCCAAGGTGCCTGTCGGGAACTATATTTATCCACGGCAGCCCTGACGGAAGCTTTGGGGATTAATTTAGTCGAACTCAAAAAAGCTGCCTGTTGTGGTTCGGGAACCTATAAGGAAGATTCGCAACTGTTGGAAGATGCCGTCAATGCGCGCAATATTGCCCTAGCGGAAGCCCTCAATTTACCCCTGTTGACTCACTGTAGCACCTGTCAAGGAGTGATCGGTCATGTGGATGAGCGCTTGAAGGAAGCAAAGCATAATAATCCCAATTATGTTGAGGAAGTTAATAATTATTTACAGAAAGAACATTGTTCCCCCTACCAAGGTACGACGACGGTTAAGCACCTACTCTGGGCAATTGTGGGCGATTATGGCTTAGATAATCTGGCGGCCAAGGTGGTTCGTCCCTTATCAGGCTTAAATTGTGCCAGTTTTTATGGTTGTTATCTCCTGCGGGCCCAGGATACTCTCCCCTACGATAATCCTTTTCAGCCGGAATCCCTAGAAAATGTCTTTCGAGCGGTGGGGGCCAATCCGATTTATTATCAAGGACGCACTCAATGCTGTGGTTGGCCCCTGTCCAGTTATGCCACCACCCAATCCTTCCAAATGGCAGGAAAACACATTTTAGAGGCCATGGCAGCCGGGGCCGATTGTTTAGTCACCCCTTGTCCTTTATGCCATCTTAATCTTGATTCCCGACAACCGGAAGTGGCAAAAGTGATCGGTCGAAGTTTAGGTTTACCTGTGTTACATTTTTCCCAATTAGTCGCTTTAGCGGTGGGAGTCAGTCCCGATCGTTTAGGATTAGATCGACACATCGTTTCCACCAAATCCCTCTTAAAGAAATTGGGGTTTTAGAACTCAATCAGGAGTGTTAGCAATGGATTGGTTAAAAAGAATTTTTGGCTTAGATAAACCGGCCAATGCCGCTAGTGCGATCGCAGGGAAGGCCGCTGCTGCCGGTATTCCCCCCGAAAGAGTCGGATTAGACGGAAAATACGACGAAAGCGGCCTAGCTAAACGAGTAGTTTTAGCTTTTGACGAGACACCGGATTTAGCTGATGAGGACAAATTGTGGGTCGCTCAAACTGGCAGTAAAGTTGTACTAAAAGGCAGGGTTTCCCATCAGGCGACTTTAAATAAAATGGTAGCAATTGCCAGTAAAGTCCATGGGGCAACCAGCGTCGATACCAGTCAAGTAACTATTGGGTGAAGTCGAACGGCTGTTAACCTCTTGTAAAAATCAAGGCTCTTCGGTTTGTGTTATGCAATGGACGGGAGTTATAAGGGGTGAAACCCTTATATAGAAAGACATGGCTGCGATTTTTGCCAATTGTTTTCAATCTAGAACGAGCTAATCAATTAAGTCCCTTGCCAGATAAGGATTTAGCCGATTTCTGCCCCCTGATCGAACCATACGAAGTAACGAAGAACCATAAACTCTTGCTCGAACGAATTTCCTTGCGAGGAATTGCTAGAGTAACAGGGGTAAGTTGGTCATGGTTACAAAACTATGTCAAGAATAAACTGGCGGCTGTCCCCCGTCAAATAAAGGTTTCGGACAAACCAAAAGGTAAATTGGTTAGAGAATGTGATGAGATGTGGTCTTTGGTTTTTTCTAAGACGATAAAGTTTTATATTTGGCTGGCAATTGATAGAAAAACAAGGGAAATTATTGGTTGCTATGCGCGGAGATAG
>NZ_JBHFLL010000157.1:0-11254 GCF_041928595.1 Microcystis sp. BLCC-F209 | reverse complement strand
ATCGAGAATTTGAAAATAAAGAAGAACTGGAAAAAGTAGTCAATCAGCTTTTAAATGAAGGGGGATTGATTATTAAATGGAGTAGAAAACTTAAAAATAAGGGTAATGCTGTCAATGTAACTTAAATGCGTAAAAGCTTATCACACCATTTTAGCACCATCGCCGGAACTTTTCCGCGTATCATAACTAAAAGCGTATTAGCCAGAGCATATCCCTAACAACAAGCTGAAATAAAATAGACTTTTCGGGAAGTCTAGGACTAATTGCTTCAGTCCACCCCACAATTACCTAATTTTCGGGGAAAAAGTGCCAAAATTTTGCCCTCGATCGCTCTTATGTCTGGCACTTTTTGAGGGCAAAAAAATCTAAAAATCTTAGCCAACAAGGTTTTTAGATTTATTCAGCAAGCCCTAGATAGGGAAAAAAGACAATCTGTAATCTTTGATCCAGAAGAAATTGTTATTGCCGCTACAAGTAATCTTGAGGTGCGGTAACAATGCCTAAAATAGAGACAAAAAAGTTATTAGTGGAAGGTGCGGAGGAATTGAGAGTTATTCCCCAGTTAATGGCAGCAAATGGAGTTACTTGGAATAGAGGGGAAGAGCCATTGAATATCATAAATTGTGATGGTGTTGAAAATTTACTAAAACCTAAATACATCTCTACACAACTAAAAACTCCTAACGGACTAACTCATTTAGGAATTATTATAGATGCAGACGAAGAACCTGATAATCGTTGGAAAAGTTTATATAATACCTGTTCACCAAATATACCTAACTTACCTCAAAATTTACCAGCAGCGGGATTAATTATAACTCTAGAATCGGCGATAAAATTCGGTGTGTGGATGATGCCTGACAATCAATCTAGAGGAATGTTAGAGACTTTTTTAGCCTATTTAGTTCCCGATAATAATCTTTGGCAATATACACAAAACAAGGTGATAGAAGCAAAACAACAAGGGGCAACCTATAGGGATTATCATCGAGATAAGGCTAATATTCATACCTATTTAGCTTGGCAAGATCCGCCGGGGAAACAACTTCACGATGCAGTCAAACAAAAAATACTTAATCGCTCCCATCCCCAATCGGCAATTTTTTTGAGATGGTTACAGGAGTTATACGAGATTTGAACCCACTATAGAGCCAGATGGCAATGACAGCCCCATAATATTTCTCTGTCTTGCATAATTAATTTTTCATGGTTCAAAAACAGCAAAAATAAGGATTAAATGAGATAAAATTTGTAAATAGACCATTTAATTGATTGTTATTCATTCTTAATTCTCCTGACTACTGACTACTGGCTACTGACTCCTAACCCCAACAACAATTTTTGATTTTTACAAGAGGTCTAATCTCTAAAAGTGCATTGTTAAAGTATGATAGTTAAAGAGTATCGGTACAGACCCCTATGAACCCCCTCATCGCTCGTCTGAATTTTGTTTCTCCTAGTCCCGATGATGTCCGCAAGGCCAGGGATAAAGGACAAAGTTTAAGTGCCGCTAATCTCGAAGGGATCGATTTAAGTCAAATGGACTTGAAAAACGCCGATTTTACGGGGGCAATCCTCTTGGGGGCCGATTTAGCTGGGGCTAATCTCACCGGGGCGAATTTAGAGGCTGCGGATCTACGCCGGGCCAATCTGCGCGGTAGCGATCTCCGGGGGGCCAATTTACGAGACACTTTACTATATCGCGCCATCCTCTGTGGAGCTAATTTGCAGGGTGCTGACTTAACTGGTGCGAAAATTTCCCTCTCTGTCTACGACGGGACAACCAGCTGGCCAGAAGGCTATGATTATAAAAATTCGGGAGCAATCGGGCCAAAAGCCAATTTAACCGGTGCTTATCTCAATAATGCTAATCTTAGATTTGCCGACCTCAGTGGTGCTAATCTCCGGGGAGCTTATTTAAGCGGGGCCGACCTAACCGGAGCAAATCTGGCAGCTGCGGCCTTAAGCGGAGCTAACTTGCAAAGAGCGTCCTTAACCGGGGCCTTTTTGCGGGACGCTCGTTTAGTTGGGGTCGAGTTACAGTTTGCGGATCTGCGAGGTGCGGACTTAACCGGTGCAATTCTAGAACAGATCCAGAATTTAGAAGGAGCCGATTTCAGTCAGGTGGAAGGATTGAGCGATTTAGAACGCTCTTATCTCTGTGGTCGTTCCTCCCGGGAGTTAGGAACTTGGAACCCCTACACCCGCTCCAATACTGGCCAGAGTTTAGGTTGTTTACCGCGTTAGAGTTGGCCTCTTTGACCGACCACCGACTCCCCAATCGGCTCTGAAATCGGCAAGTCCAAAAATAATTAAGCCCCATGTAGAATGGGGGTTACTGGACAATTTAGCGGCTTTTCTCCTCAAGACTTAAATTAATCGTGCCGCGGGGGTTTATTGGTCGCAGAACCCGCCGGAGCGACCTTGGAGGTGGGGGGGATACCTTTGAGGGAAATGAGCGTATTCATCACCGTTTTTGCCACGGGAGCGGCAACAGTGGAACCAAAAGTATTCGCCCCCTTGGGTTCATCCACCACCACCAAAACCACATAACGGGGCGATTCGATCGGTAAAATTGCGACAAAACTGGTAATTTTGGCGTTAGGTAGATAACCCCCCGTCGGACTAGCTTTTTGTGCTGTTCCCGTTTTGCCTCCGATGCGATAACCGGGGATTTGGGCTGCTTCCCCTGTCCCCTTGCTGACGACGGTTTCCATCATTTCCACCACTTGCCTGGCCACGGTGGGAGAAAAGACTTTTTTGCTGGGATAATCGGGCTGCCAGTGCAAACGGCCGCGGTCGTCGGCTAATCCTTTGATCACATGGGGAGTCACCAGGGTGCCACCATTGGCCAGCGCACCGTGCAATTGTACTAATTTTAAGGGCGTTAGGGATAAACCTTGACCAAAGGAAGCGGTGGCCGATTCAATGGCATTATCCAGAAATTCTCGTTCGGGTTTGAGATATCCTGCCACTTCTCCGGGTAAATCTACGCCAACCCTTTGATTTATTTCCAATCCTAATAAACTTTTATAGAAATCAACTCGCCCCATTTTTTGGGCAATTTGCACCATGGCCACGTTACTAGAGGTTTGCAGAACTCGGGCCATATCTAGCGCCCCATAACCCTGTTTAGAGGCATTTTTAATCGTCCAGGGACCGACGGTAATTGCCCCCGGATCATTGACTACCGTATTAGCTTTAATGGACCCCGCTTCCATGGCCAAGGCGACAATAATTGGTTTAAAAGTTGACCCCGGTTCGTACTGATCGGCTACGGTCCAATTTTTAAATAGGGCTACATTGGCTTTATAGTATTCATTGGGGTTAAAAGTTGGCTCACAAACTAGGGCTAAAAGAGAACCATCAAGGGAGTCCATGACGATGACAGCCCCTCGTTTGGCATTAAATTTTTTTAGCTGTTCTCGTAGGGCGGTGCGAGCGGCTCTTTGTAGTTTTAAATCGAGGGTTACTTCTAACTGTAATTCATCAAACTGAAAGACACCATCAGGAACAAAAGCTGGTAAAATTCGCCCGTCTCCCATGCGTCTTGTATTGACAGAAAAAGGATCTCTTTCTAATAACTGACTGGAACCTCTCTCTAATCCTGCCTGGCCACGATGTTCTTTATCTACATAGCCAATCACGTCGGCAGCCACATCGTCTTGGGGATAATAACGAGCGTATTTTTCCTCTAATTCTACACCGTCAAGAGATAATTGTTTTAAGCCCCTAGCCACGGATTCGGTTAATTGATTGGCTAAACGAATTCCTGTTTCTTTTTCTTTAAATCTTTGAATTAGTTGATTCGTGGGAATATTTAATAAAGGGGCTAATTTATCAGCCACTTCTGCCGGCGGAATAGCAAACAGTTTTGGGTGTACATAAAGAGTATAAATTAAGCGATCGGTCGCCAAAACATTACCATTACTATCGACGATCGCCCGTCGGGGAATATAGGGTCTAATACTGGTAGTTTGCTGTTGTCTGGCTCTTTTTTGCAATCCCTGTGCTTGGACTATTTGTAATTGGTACAGTCGCCAAGCTAACCCGACAATACCCATGACTAAAATCAACCACACCGCCACCAATCGCCCGTTACCCAAAGGCAAATTTTTTAACTGTTTTTGCCGTTTTTTGGCGTTTAAATAGGACTTTCTGTCCCGGATCCTGCTGGAGGGTGATCGAGTTTCTTTGCTTCTAAATCGCGGTCTTTTTGTGTCAGTCATGAGCAGTATCTTTCAGTGATCAGTGAGCAGTAAGCAGTAACCAGTGAGCAGTGATCAGTAACCAGTAATCAGTGAAAAGACAGTAGGAAACTCCTATTTAATACTGCACACTTAAAAACTCACATCTGATAACTGTTAACTTACCCACTGATAACTGATAACTGATAACTGTTAATAGGCACTTCTGGGCCGAGAAATGACGGTAGATTGGGATTGAGAAGCGGGGGACGGTTTCAGATTCGGGGCAGATTTACGCTGTAAAAAGATAGTTTGGAAGGGTTGGGGATGAGTTAATCCCGTTTCGGGTTTTTCTGCTTGTTGAGCTAGTTGATGTTTAAGGGTTTCATTGGTGGCCAAAAGATGGCGCTCGTGACGTTGCAGTGTTTCCAGTTTACCAAATTCTTTGTCCCAAACCTTGGGAATATATACCGTCCAAGCATATATTCCCAGAGTCGAACCCAACAGACAAAAAGTAATCACGGCCACTATTCTTTCTAGGAGGCAAAGGGAACGTAATTGACGCGAGGCTAATTGTTTTTGTGTCGGGGCCACGGGAACTCTCACCACCGATTTAGTTGTCGGTTTGACCGTTGGGGTCGCCTGATTTACTGGTGACTGGGGACGGTGTTGACTGCCTTGGCTTTTTTGGCGAGAAACGGGAACGGGAATATAGGACTTATGGGCAGCAGACATGATTTTCTCTCAATATTTCTAGCTAGTTGTCGTTGTCAAAAATTAAGTTTCTAAAATTAGGAGTCGGTCATCAGGAGTCAGTAGGAAATATTTAATTGATCACTGTTGCCTTTTTTCCTTTTTACCTTAAAATCACTGTTCTAGCTCTAGACGTAAACGATATAAAATAGTTTGCGGATGAACTTGAGCGAGAATTTGATTAATCACCGTACTCGGTCCGGATGCCCCCCAACTACAACCGCGTTCTAGATAGATTTTAGCGGCTTTCCCGATTATATAGGTTCCATAAGCAGCAATTGCACCCTGTAGGAGAGCGGTGCTACCGTAGAGGGTTAAAGAGGTGGGATTTTCAAAAATACTCGTCGCTGCCGCTGCCGTTTTGCCCAAACCGATAATCACACTGCCGAGGATTTCCCCCACCAGCAACCCCCCACTACTCAAAAGTAGCGTCCGCCAGAGTTGACCAGCTTGGTGACTGGTAATTGGCAAGCCGTACAAACGAGCTAAAGCCCGAACTAGAGTCAAATCGACGATTGAAGCCCCTAGTAGGTCTAAAATAGCGATCGGATTGGCCGCAATCGCTAAAGCCTTATATTTCGCGTATTGCCAGATAATTTCCTCCGCTTGACTGTCCCGGAGTTCCAGGGTTTTTCTAGCGATATTTTCCTCCGCTTCTTGCCCTTGCACTAAAGCATTGAGGGCTAACAGCGATCGCCCTTCCCGATTTAAAATCGTTAAGAGTTTATCTTGCAGCTCCTCAATTTGGGGGGGAGGGGTTTCCCACTCAGTCACCACGCGCCCATCGGGGTATTCCACCCGGACGGGAATCGGTTGCGGTTCGGCGGCTACCATAACTATCTCATCGCTAGTTAACAAATCTTCTAACGTTTTTTCGTCCCGATTGGTTCCTAATCTCTGTAACTGCTGAAAAATCTGACGGCGATCAGCCTCCGGATAGAGATCAATCTTATTAAACACCAAAATAATCGGTTTTTTAGCCTGGCGCAATTCTCCTAAGGCCTCGTATTCGGTGCGGGTAATATCCCCCGCAACGATAAATAAAATCAAATCGGCACTTTTAGCGACTTCTCTGGCCATATTCGCCCGTGCTTCCCCTTCAATCTCATCCAATCCGGGGGTATCGATTAATTCTATCTGAATTTTACCCGTGGCTGGTATCCAACGTACCGATCGCGGCCAGCGTGTCACCCCGTGCAGGGGTCCAGTTGTCAGGACTTTTTGACCGACTAAAGCATTTACCACCGAGGATTTACCGCGACTGACTAACCCGAAGGCTGCCACCCGAATCACCGTTTCATCCAGTTTATCCAAGGCCGATTTTAAGGACTGCAAATCCTCTTTAACGGCGGCCTGAAGTTGGGGATCGGGGGGATAATTCCAATGGCGGCGAAAACTGGCATACCAAGTTAAGGCCTGTTGTAAACTAGCTTTAGCCTGATTGTAATGAGTTTCCTGGAGGGATGGGGTCTTGGTCACGGTTGATTTTTTAACTGTTTATTGATGCTGCTGCCTTTATTGTAGAGTTTCGGGGCGGTAACTGAGATGAGGTTATCTGGGGTTAGGGGAAGTGGGGAAGTGGGGGGGTGGGGTAGTGGGGAAGTGGGGGAATTCAACTAAAACCCTAACACCTAATATCCTACTCCGCCAATCCCAATTGACCCAATAGCTGAAGGATAGTTTTTCCGGTTACGGGATCTCGCCAATCGGGGGCAATTTCTGCCAGGGGAAGCAGCACGAAGGCCCGTTCTCGGCAGCGGGGATGGGGTATCTGTAATTCGGGTGTTTCTAAGATCAGGTCATCATAAAATATTAAGTCTAAATCGAGGGTACGCGGTCCCCATCTTTCCCGTCGGACTCTCCCGAATAACCGCTCGATTTCTAATAACTTATGCAGTAAATCTAGGGGCGATAAATCCACTTGCACAATGGCGCCACCGTTGAGATAATCTGGCTGAGGCGGCCCGACGGCCGCGGTTTGATACCATTGGGAATGAGCTTCTAGTTTAATTCCTTTGACTCGCTCTAATTCCCCTAAAGCTTGCCCTAAAATTGTCGCCGAATCCCCTAAATTACTACCAAGAGCGATCGCTGCCCGCTTCATCCACATCCTTCCTCAACAATAATCTCGGCTAATTCCCCCGTCGCTCCCAAAGATTTACCTAAAAACATATTGACATTTGGATGCTTTTGTGATAGTTCAAAAACTTGGGCTTCGATCGCGGCGGTAATTCCACCAGTAAAGAGGAAATAGGGCAGTATAGCGATTTTTTGGCTACCTTTAGCAATTAAACTCTCGATTTGTTGGCATAAACTCGGTTCTATCGACCAATAAGCTGTAATTGCTCCAGAAAACGCCGCTAGATTTTCCACTTCCCGATTACCGCCGGGGCGACGACTACCGTGGGACAGTAAAATGCGATCTTGGGGGCTTAAATCGGCAAATTGTCGGGATAACAGCGATTGTATGCCCTGATAACTGCCTAAATGGGGCTTTAACTCTAGCTTAATCGGCGATCGCACTTTAGCCACGGCCGCAGGAATATCTTCTTTAACGTGAACCCCGGACAGGAGAAACAGGGGGATAATCTGCAATCGGTTACATCCTTGGCTTTGTGCTTGTTGGGCAAAAGCTTCTATTTGTTGATGGAGCGGTGTTATCGCTAATTCTAGGGCGGCAGTCCCTACTAATACACGATTATCTGCTTCTAGAACCGCTATAGATGGGCTAAACTCCGATTTACTTGCCAATCTTTCGGTGGGTTGACTGATTTTTTCCCGAACTAAGGCTGCTAATTGCGTCACCGCCATGGCTGGACGCGGATCGCGACTACCGTGGAAAACCAATAAGTAGGCTGAGGAGGTCTTCAAAGAAATCTTGCCAAAATAGTTTAGTTTTTAGCCTAATACATTTTCTCTCCCTTTAGGCATCAATGCCCCTGATATTCTCAATTTAGCTGGTAAGGGGGAAAACGTCCCCATTGGTGGGAAGTGCTACCATTTTACGGGATGTAAAGTGTGAGCAAATCAGCCCGCCGGCTTGAGTTAGCCTAGATATTGAGGTATAACCTAATTAATCGCCCAACTTAGTCAACGAGGCAGTTAACGTGAAAGTGGAAACAGACAGTAAACAATTACCCTCCTACGAACAACCACCCTTGATAGAAGTGGTAAAATTACCTACAGCTTTATCATCAGAATCCTGCTCAATAGACTCAGCAGAAGATAATGATGATGAACTGGATTGTAGAGGAGTTTTTGTAGTTTCTCATCAACCGAAAATCTTATTTTCTGAAGAAGTGAATATTAAATCTCAGGAAACACCCACTTGGAAACCTTGTGTTGTAATTGATAATTATCGACTCGAAGATGATAACTAATGACCTTTGGTATGAGGCGGTAGATGCAAATGTTGAGTTGACCCAAGGGGATATTATTCTTAATTGTCCTGTGGTTCGTTGGGCTTCTAAACCTGTTGAGGTAAGCAATAAAACAGAAATTGAAACACTTCGATCCTTAGTGGAAGTAGCTGAGATTGATGTGGTTGTCATTACTCAAGGCTGCGACTTAGAAAACAAGAAAGTCAACAATGTCATCCTTTGCCCTCACTTTGCTCTCAGCCAATATCAAGAAAATTGGGAACAGGCCAT
Organism: Microcystis sp. BLCC-F209; assembly: GCF_041928595.1. NCBI lineage: Bacteria > Bacillati > Cyanobacteriota > Cyanophyceae > Chroococcales > Microcystaceae > Microcystis > Microcystis sp. BLCC-F209. The sequence goes on along the minus strand of NZ_JBHFLL010000157.1, from coordinate 2,664 downwards.
GAACAATATGAAACAAAATCCTACGGCCAAGGCGTGGGGGAGATATTGTGATGATATTAAAAATGGTTATATATGGAATCTTTCTATGCTCAACGAAGGAGAAATCGGCGACCTAAAATTAACTCATCGAATAGTTGATTTTCATGATGTGTACACTTTACCGAGAACTTTTTTGGAATCCTTCTTGCAAAATAAACAGGAACCTCGACTTCGTTTACGTCCTCCCTATCGTGAACATTTATCTCAAGCTTTCGCTAGATTTTTTATGCGAGTTGGTTTACCTACAGGAGTAAAAAAAGTCTGGTAATAGATAAATCACCTTAACTTTTACCAATAACTACCTATAGGGAAAAATTGGTTTTTTGACGATTCGATAAATCCTATGGTTTCCTATCCACAGTTCTAGCTTTGTAGGCGATTTGGTTCACTTGATAACGAATTATTGCGATCGCTTGCCATTAACTAATTTTCAGCGATAATCTAAAGTCAGAGTCCATCGGGAGATAAGATCATGAACCTTCGTCTAGTTCTATTTTCAGGCCTAGTCACCGCTTTAGTCGGAGCAGGTATCGGTTATGGCATTAGCCGCATTGAACGCAATCCCAGCCAAGTCAACTATAAAAATCCCTATAACTATCAAATCATCTATAGACGTTATTTTGCCGGTGCTGGGGCAGCCTTGGGCTTCTGTGTGGGTGCGGGTTTGCAAATGGTCAAAGAACTCAAAGAAGAAAGAGATAGAGAAATGGGCATCCTAGATGATGGCTCAGAATTCTAGTCTTTTGGGGCTAATTCCTCAAGAATGATGAATTGAACGTGATTAATCGCTAAATCGCCGATGGGAACTTGGGTTTTTAACACCGGTTGTCCTTCACTGAGCATTCGTTCAAAGGGGATATCTTTGGCAATTTCCGTATGATACCAAGCTAAACCCATAAAGAAACGATTGGGATAGGGACCGCCTTCAAAAATATCATCGGGATTGGACTCCATGGGAACCCAACCGATAGAGGGCAGATAAAATTCCATCCAGACGTGATTGTAATCCGGTTCGAGGGGTAAATTACGTTCGAGGGGATGGGGTGGGCATTTATAGCGTCCTACCGTGCGACAGGCAATACCATTGAGACGACACAAAGCCAATAATAAACCCACATATTCCCCACAGGAACCGACTCCGCGCCGCAGGGCAATATCGGGGGTGTCGATGTGGGGTTTGATGCCGTAGGAAAGCTGATCATAGACGTAGTTACGAATACTATAAACTTTTCGGAGGAGATTGGTTTCCCGACCAGTCGCTTCTTCGGCAGCATTGAGGATAATTTCTGTATTCATGGCCAGGTCATCATTATCGATCAAATAGCGATCGGGAAAATCGGCGGGTAAGTCGGGTAAATCTTCGCAATCTTTGGGAGTAATTTGGTATTTAATTCCCCACACTTCTAATAGTACTTTCCAACCAAAAATATGACGTTGTTTGGCGGTTATTTGCTCGAACTTAAATACTGCCACCCGCTGCCCGTCCTCAATTTCTTCAATAAAAGGCAATCCCACCGCTTCGACGCTGCGAATTTTTTGCCGCGGTGTTTCTAAGGGTAAAGCGATGCGCCATTCCACATTTTTGAGTTCGACATTATAGAGAGGTTCCAATTCCTCGACGTAGGATAATTCAATCAGATAACCGTTAGAAAGGGTGTATTTTTTAGCGGGATCGTAGTGAAAATATAGAGGATGGACAAAAGTCCGCGGACGATAACTAAGTTCGTAAACCTGTTCGGAATTGGGATTATCGCGGATATAGGGTTCCTGAAAAGCATAGGCCACATATAGAATATCCTTGCCACTGTTAGCATCGCGATAAAATGCTAATCCCGTCGGCGACTCAAAAGGAGTTATCATGCTAAAAAGCTGTTCTCCCGTGGCGCGATCGAGACAGTAAACCGTTTGTTCTAGGGTATCCGTTAGCCAAAGTTCTTCCCCGCGAATGGTGATATTTTCGATGCCGATACCAGGCGCGTACAAACGAGTAATTTCCTGTCCCGATTGGCGATCAAATATAAAGATTTGTCCAGAACGTTGACAAGTGACATAAATTGTGTTACCAGTTACGGCGACTCCGTTAGCGGTGTAGGGAAGACGGGTAAAAAATTTCGGGGTAAAATCTTCGAGAGTGCAGCAGTAGAGATTTTCGCGAGTGGTAAACCAGAGGTGATTTTGATCATCGATTGCCAATCCCGTCGTCCCGACGAATTCTTGCCAGCGATGGGAATTAAGTACGGTTGTATGACCAGTATCGAGGGCAATTTGGTATAAATAGCCGTTTTTTGCGTCGATAGCGATTAATTTGTTATCTTGAAATACAATTCCGTGCAGGGCCGTGGCGCTAATCGGGCGAATCGTTTGACGATGGGAGGGAAGACTGGCAGGATCGAAAATCATAGGAGGAAGCGAAAAGGGAGAGCGTTTTTGAGTCAATAAAACAGCAATTCTTCCCACGATAGCAAATTTTATCGCCCTTGAATGGGCTCTCCCAGCTTTGGTGGGTAAAATGTATTCTAAGATACATTTCTCAAGAGCGAGGGGGTGGAACGAACCACAAAGACACAAAGGACACAAAGATCGACCGATCCTATGTCAATTAAACTTATCACACAGAACCTAGAA
>NZ_JBHFLL010000156.1:0-3815 GCF_041928595.1 Microcystis sp. BLCC-F209 | reverse complement strand
TTTCGCTTCGCTTTCGCTTCGCTTCAACCGCGCATTTACCAATGTATCTAACTTCCCCAGGTTTGTCAACCCCTTTTGGCAAAATTTTTTGATCTTTTTTCTATCCCTTGCTACGTAAGCCTTTCAGCTTTTAAGCTTTTTGGGTAGTCCCTTGAACAGAACTGGCGGTGCGGATATTTTAGTTTATTTGTACTAAATATTTTTCCCTATTTAATTTTTAATTTTTTATTCACTACTTCTCGATCGCTGGGTCGATTTTGGGGTATGGTTCCTTGAGAATCTATTTTCTGATCGGAAAGCCCTCATGTCTCGCCGCGCTGCTTTACAATCCTATTTACTGGTGCGTTTACTCCTAGCTCCCTTGATGTTATGGACGATCGTGACGGTGGTTTTTCTGCTGATGCGTGTTGCTCCTGGTGATCCCACGGATGCGATTTTAGGCAACCGCGCCCCTGAAAGTGCCAAAAATGCCCTAAGAGAACAGTTAGGACTGAATAAACCCCTATTTTTCCAGTACCTAGACTATATTTTCAATCTAATGCGCCTCAATTTAGGAGACTCTTTAACCAGTAAGGGGGTGACGGTATGGGAGATTATCGCTAAACATTTTCCAGCGACGGTGGAACTAACTTTTTATGGAATGCTGATTGCAGTGATAGTGGGAGTCGGATTGGGAATTATCACCGCTTCCCGTCCGAATACACCCTTAGATGCGGGGGGACGTTTATTTGGACTGATAACCTATTCCTTGCCGATTTTTTGGGTGGGAATGCTCTTACAGCTAATTTTTGCGGTACAGTTGCGCTGGTTTCCCTTGGGGACTCGTTTTCCTTTGAGTGAAACTCCCCCCCAGACAATTACGGGTTTATACACCCTTGATAGTCTGATGACTCTACAACTAGATAAGTTGCCTATAGCTTTGTATTATCTAGTCTTACCTAGTTTTACTCTCGGCATTCTTTTGAGTGGAATTTTTGAACGAATGGTGCGAGTTAATCTGAAACAAACTTTGCAAGCGGACTATGTAGATGCGGCAAAAGCGAGAGGAATACCAGAAAAAACGATTATGATCGCCCATGCGCTAAAAAATGCCCTAATTCCCGTAATTACTGTCTTAGGATTAACTTTTGCGGCTCTTTTAGGTGGTGCAGTCTTGACAGAAGTTACTTTTTCTTGGCCGGGTTTGGGAAATCAGTTATATCGGGCGATTTCTCTGCGTGATTACCCAACAGTGCAGGGATTAATGGCTTTTTTTGCGACAATAGTGGTTTTTGCCAGTATTTTGATCGATTTAATCAATGCTTACATTGATCCTCGCATCCGTTATTAATCAGGGAGAGGGAATTATGAATTATCAATTATGAAGTGGGGAGAGGGGAGAGGGTAATTCGAGCATTTGTACTAATACGATTTTTCTTTCATTCGTAGCAGCCATAACTGGGTGCATCTTATATTTGTGATTTTCTCTCACATATTGGTGAGCAGCAGAAGTTGTTCAAAGAGGGCGAATGCAATCATTGGTGTCAACTTAAGGGAAGAGGTTCCCATATTTGTCGATGGAGAGCCTCTTTCTCTCGATGTCGCTGACGTTCAGCTTTAATCAGTCCAAAAAGTTGAGCGCGTTCGGCTAAATAGCTGATTACATCTGGGTTTTCGCCCCTCCAGAAAGCCTTCGCTACATAGTAAAGGCTTCTAAAAACCATCTCGACAGAAATTTTTTCTTGCGGCTGATGGAGAGCTACAGCCACATCTTGAACTATCTGAATGAGAACAGTATAGAAAATCAAGGTAGTGAGAATTTGGATTTGTACGCCGTTAGTGTGTCCAACCCATAAATAGGCCAGTCCTAAGAGTCGCTTGGTTAAGAGAAAAGCTTCTTCTATCTGCCATCTTCTTCTAGACAAATCACAAACTTCTTCAGCGGATAGTTGTTCAGAATCAAGCACGTTTGTCAAATAATCATACCAAGTATTTCCCCAAAGAACTGAGACTAATCTGACGGTCGAATGGCAAGGATTAGAGCGATACTGACCGAGGGTAATAATCTCATCTCGGTAAAGTTTTCCTGCGGACAAAACTTGCTTTATTTGGTAAGATGTTTTTCCCCTCATGCGGGTAAGAAAATATTTTCCTTCCTCAGTAAATTGGTCAAACCACGGAAAACTAAAAAAGCCTAGGTCAACGACTAGCAGGCCTGATGTAGGTAGCTCATTTATTAATTGTTCTGCCCATACTTTATCGTTACATTTCTCATTTTTCTGATACCATACTGTCACAGGTACTTGCGTAAATGCCTCAACAATCATCATTATTCTTCCAGCCAATTTCCCAGATTCCTTCTCGGAAGCTTTCAGCCTTTTCCTCAGCTGCTCTAGGGTTGAGCCATCGGCTATCCAAATAAGTAGTCATGCAAAATTAATTACCCAAATAAAAAATTAAGAAGTATAATACATAGGGTTTGCTGAATAATGGTAAAAACCTTACAGGAAAGGGCTTTTAGCTTGATTGAGAGCTTCCCAAATGCACTTAAATCTGCTAGAATCTCTTAAAACCCTTGCATCACCCTTGCATCACCCTTGCATCTTCTCTAATTAGTGCTAATGTACCGTAAAAGCGAGTTACCCTCAACCCCACCAGAAAAATTCGAGCTGCCCTTTGAGGGGAAATTATCCCAAGACAATCGTTGGGTAATTATGGCCAACCTCATTCCCTGGTCAGAATTTGAAGCGGAATACGCATCACTTTTTTCAGAAGAAATGGGCACACCCGCCAAAACATTCAGGACAGCACTCGGAGCATTAATTATTAAAGAAAAATTAGGAACAAGCGATAGAGAAACGGTAGAACAAATCAAAGAAAATCCTTATTTACAATACTTCTTGGGGTTTTCATCCTACAGCAATGAACCCCGGTTTGAAGCGTCAATGTTGGTTCACTTTCGAGAAAGAATCACTCTGGAACTAATTAATAAAGTGAATCGCTTTATGGTCAAAAATTCGAGAGAAATAAAAGAAGAAGAAAACACCGAAAAAAAGTTAGAGAGCGAAACCCAAAGTCAACCAGAAAATCGAGGTAAATTAATTTTAGATGCCAGTTGTGCGCCCGCAGATATTAGTTATCCTACGGATTTAAACCTGTTAAATCAAGGAAGAAAACAAACCGAAAAAATTATTGATATTCTCTATGAAACTTTAAAAGGAAAACTTGTTCAAAAACCGAGAACCTATCGTCTCCTAGCCAGAAAAAGTTATTTAGAAGTAGCAAAAAAAAGAAAACCTACCGTCAAACAAAGACGAAAAGCTCTGAAAAGACAACTGCAATATCTAAAAAGAAATCTCGACCATATTGAACAACTTTTAGCAGAAGGAGCCTCGCTACAAAGCTTGAAAAAAAGAGACTATAAGCTGTTATTAGTAGTCACAGAAGTTGATCGCCAACAACTCTGGATGTACCAAAATAACAAACAGAGTATTGAAGACAGAATTGTCAGCTTAACTCAACCCCATATCCGTCCGATAGTCAGAGGAAAAGCTGGAAAACCCGTAGAATTTGGGGCTAAATTCTCAGCAAGCTGTATAGATGGTTACATATTTTTAGACCGGATTAGTTGGGATAACTTTAATGAATCGGGAGATTTAAAAGCACAAATAGAAGCTTATTATGACTATACAGGATACTATCCAGAATCAGTTCATGTGGACAAAATTTATCGAACCAGAGAAAACCGAGCTTGGTGTAAAGAAAGGGGAATCAGAATCAGTGGGCCCCCATTAGGAAGACCAGCCAAAAATGTTAGTAAAGAACAAAAGAAACAA
>NZ_JBHFLL010000155.1:0-11797 GCF_041928595.1 Microcystis sp. BLCC-F209 | reverse complement strand
TAGGTTCTGTGTGATCAGTTTAACTTACAATATGATCGATCAATCTTTGTGTCCTTTGTGTCTTTGTGGTTCGTTCCACTCACTCGCCAGCAGGACTGTATCCTAGAATACATTTTACCCACCAAACCTGGGAGAGCCAAATGCTGACAAATTTTCGGAAATTTCAGCTAGAAGTTATACTAAATCCAGTTATTAAAGACTGATTATTTATTCCCCCTTTTGCCTCTTGCCTATTGCCTTTTGCCTGTCCTGATAAGTAGCCTATACTCAACGGATTTAGTATTAATGGCATTACTATCAATGGTGTCAAAGGTGGGCGCGGTTTTCCGCTGCTTTTGCTCCATGGTTATCCCCAAACCCATCAAATGTGGCATAAAATCGCCCCCCGATTAGCGGCTAATTTTACGGTGATCGCCACGGATCTGCGCCGCTACGGGGATGGCGATAAACCCTTACCCCTAGAGGATTCTAGCAATTATTGCAAGCGGGTGATGGCCCTCGATCAGGTGTTGCTGATGGAAAAATTGGGTTATCAGGAGTTTTATCTGATCGGTCATGATCGAGGGGCGCAAGTTTTTTACCATCTCGCCCTCGATTTCCCCGAAAAGGTAAAAAAATCGTTTTACTCGATATAGCCTCAACGCTGGCGATGTACGAGGCTACAGAGCAAACTTTTGCCACTGCCTACTATCATTGGTTCTTCTTGATTCAGCCTTCCCCTTTTCCCGAAACCCTGATCGCCGCTAATCCCGATTATTATCTGCAACATTGCTGGCAAAGTTGGGGGCGAGATTTTAGCGCTTTTACAGAGGAAGCTTTGTTGTTTTCGAGATTTAAGCACGATAACCGCCACCTGTGCCGATGATCGGGCCGCCGCTACCATCGATTTAGAGCATGATCGTCAGGATTTAGAACGGAAAATTTCCTCTCCCCTCTTGGTTCTTTGGGGAAAAAAAGGTTTCATTGCTCGTCAATACGATCTATCGCTCTTTGGCAGCAGCGAGCTAATCAAGTCACCGGACAAGCGATCGCCAGTGGTCATTTTTTACCGGAAGAAGCACCGGAAGAGACGGCACAGGAGATCGAGGATTTTCTTGGCTAAGTAAAGAGATTGACGACCAAATTCTCCGAGTTAGGAGCCTGAAGACAGGAGGGAAATCCTTAGCTAATTAGGTTTTCACTTTGACAAAATTATGCTCCTGTTAGAATCTTGAACCTAAGATACTTATTAAAGGCAGCTCCACCTATACAATTGCTGAGTTAGCTGGCCTACAAATTTCTTGATTCTTGCTGGCAAGAATCGCTAATTTTTGGCTGTCTTGCCCATGTTCGGCCAAGTTTCACAGAGACGAAACTTCGCCTCTGTTAGCCGCACCGATAGCCGATTGAATCGCTAATAATTTTCTTGCGGATTTGTGGCAGCAGGATTTTCTTGGTAGGAAAAGCTGTTACCAAACTCGAATTCCTGTCCGTAGGCTTCCTCTCCGTGTTGAGGCACATCTAACCCTTCTGCTTCCGTATTCGGTTTAACCCGCAAGTCCATAAATAAACTGAGAACTTTCAGGATGACAAAAGTACCGACGGCAGCAAAGATATAAGTAGCGGCAACGCCAACAAATTGCGTCCACAGTAACCCCGGATTCCCAAAAAATAAACCATCATTTCCAGCTGAATTAACCGCTTTTGTGGCAAAAAGCCCCGTAAGCAGCGCCCCTATCGTTCCGCCGACACCATGGACGGGATAGGTATCCAAAGAATCATCAAAGCGCAATTTTGCCCGGAGACTAACCGCAAAAAAACAGGTAAGGGCAGTGATCGAACCAATGAGAATCGCCCCAATCGGCAGCACATAGCCGGCAGCCGGAGTTATACCGACTAATCCCCCTAAAAATCCACTAGCAATGCCGATCGCCGTCGGTTTAGCCCGTAAAATCCATTCTATAAGCATCCATGTCAAACCACCAGCCGAAGCTGCGATACTGGTATTAACAAAAGCTGTCGTGGCTAGGGAACTAGAGGAAAGCGCACTACCCCCATTAAAACCAAACCAACCGAACCAGAGTAAACCGATACCTAGGAGAACAAAAGGCACATTATGGGGTGCGTAGGTTTGGGTGCCAAAACTGCGACGCGGGCCAATCACCCAAGCGGCCACCAGTGCGGAAATCCCGGAACTAATGTGAACAACGGTTCCACCGGCGAAATCCAGCGCCCCGGTGGCAGCCAACCAACCCTTACCCCAAACCCAGTGAGCTAGGGGAGAATAGATAAAAGTGGACCAAAGCAGTAAAAACCAAAAATAGGCTTTAAAGTTGACCCGTTCTACGATCGCCCCCGAAATTAAAGCCGGGGTGATGATCGCAAACATCATCTGATAGACCATAAACACTTGATGGGGAACGGTGGGTGCATAACCGATATTGTCAGGTGTGGCCGCGGTGACACCGTTAAGAAAAATCCAATCCAGTCCCCCGATCAAAGCTTCAATTCCCTCGCCAAAACCACTTTTACCCGGGGTGACATCGAAAGCGAGACTATAACCCCACAGCACCCAAGTTACACCGATGACGCCCATGGCCACCAAACTCATCATCATGGTGTTGAGGACGTTACGCGAACGCACTAAACCCCCATAAAAAAAAGCCAGTCCGGGGGTCATTAATAAAACTAAAGCCGACGAGATCAGCATCCAAGCGGTATCTCCAGCACTAATCGGATTGGGGGGAGCGGCGGCGATGGTTTCCGCAAAAACTGGGGCAACTCCGCAATTGAATCCCAGTGCCAGCAAAAGTATGGTTATTCCTACGATCTTTTTCATTGACGGTTGCTGCCTAGTAGCAAGATTAATTTTTTCTGTCCGGAAAGAGACAAAAAACCGAAAGAGAAAAGGTTTAGAAGCCAATTATAGCCACCGATCGCAGCGGGGCGAGGCCTTCTTCCTTTTCTCTTTAACTTTGTCGGGGGTAAATTAATCTATCTTTACAAGGTTTAACCTAACGACTGCTAGGCGTTTCCATGTCAACACTGGAAGCATAATGGCCGCCGGTAACGATATCGGACTCCTTGACGAAACCGCTATAGGCTTCCATCCCGTGTTCACCCACATCCAAACCTTCCATTTCTTCTTCGGGAGTAACACGAATACCGAGGGTCGCCTTGAGGATTGTCCAAACAATACCACTAACAATCAGGGTAAATGCCCCTACTGCCACAATTCCGATAATTTGGTTAATAAACAGTTGGAATTGACCGGTGATTAAACCCGCATCTTTGTTGAAGATACCGACGGCTAAAGTTCCAAACACACCACAGACGAGGTGAACGGAAGTCGCACCCACGGGGTCATCAATTTTCAGGTTATCGAAGAAAGCCACCGAGTAAACCACGACTACACCGGCAATTAAACCGATGATTGCCGCCGACCAATAGGATACACCATCACAACCGGCAGTAACGGCTACTAAACCGGCCAGAATACCGTTAATAATCATCGAAAGGTCGGGTTTACCATCTTTCGCCCAAGCGGTAAAGGTAGCGGCAATGCCGCCCGCGGCCCCGGCGAGGTTAGTGGTGACAGCGATATAGGGTACAGTTTCATTAACCGCTAAAGTAGAACCGGGGTTAAAACCAAACCAGCCAATCCAGAGAATTAAACAACCCAGGGTCGCAATACTCATGTTATGGCCGGGTAAGGCATTGGTGCGACCGTTGATGTATTTACCCATTCTCGGGCCGAGAATTGCCGCCCCGGTTAAGGCAGACCAACCACCGACCGAGTGAACTACCGTCGAACCGGCGAAGTCCTTAAAACCAAGGTCGGCTAACCAACCGCCACCCCACACCCAGTGACCGGTGATCGGGTACATGATACCAACGATAATTAAGCTAAAAACGAGGAAATCGGTGAATTTAATCCGTTCTGCCACTGCCCCAGATACAATGGTTGCCGCCGTTCCCGCGAAAGCGACTTGGAACAGGAAGAACACCGAGGTGGGCAAAGAGGCAGGCATAACGTAGGTGGCGGGATCGCTACTGCTAAGGAACCAACCTCCCGTACCGAAAAATTCGTTACTGACAGACCCGAACATCAGGGAGAAACCGATCGCCCAAAATGATATGGTGGAGAGGGCGAAAACGATCAGGTTTTTGGCCAGAACGTTAACGGCGTTTTTCTGACGACAGAATCCCGTTTCTAGCATCGCAAAACCCGCATTCATAAAGATCACGAGGATGGCGGCAATTAAAACCCAGATTGTATTGAGGGCGTTTTGGACATCTTCGGGGGTTAGGGGTTTCGCATCCTGGGCCTGTACGGCCGTGTTCCAAACCACAAAAATAATCGCAGACAAGGGAACACAGGCTAACCAGACAGGGTTAATTTTGGGTAACAAACCGACAAGTTCCCCAGATTTTCGAGCAATTCGTTTCATCGTTAATTCGTTTACTTTGTTGAGTTAGTAGGTCGATTCATTACTTTTGAAAATAATCACCGAGCAATTATGTCCGTTCAACCGCTAAATCCTAGGAACAGGGGTCAATCATTTCAGAAGACCAAACACCTAGGGATTTATCTTGATGTGTGAGTAGTCAATGTTTTTCGATCTTTGTTGTTTTGATTTGAGATTTCTGTATCCTCTGATACGTTTCACTTTAAAATAATAATAGTAGAGAAGTTATCAATTATCAGTTATCAGTTAGAAAGGGGATATAGGGGTTTAGGAATTTAGGGATTTAGGGGTTTAGGGGTTTAGGGAAATTTCAGCCAAATGCCCCACTACCCCCCGCAACGCACACGAAGTGGTCTCCCCATCTCCCCACACCCCATCACCCCATCACCCCCATCTCCTAATTCATAATTCATAATTTATAATCTATAATTCCCACTGATCACTGATTACTGTTTACTGATCACTGAAAACTCTCCCCTCCTTTGGAGAAATCAACCATGGCCCGGGCAACGGAATTCGATCGCACAATGATGCAAAGATGTCTAACCCTTGCTAGGCAAGCCTTGGGGCGGACTTCTCCTAATCCTTTGGTGGGTTCTGTGATCGTTCAAGAGGGTACAATTATCGGCGAAGGTTTTCACCCAGGGGCCGGACAACCCCATGCAGAAGTTTTCGCCCTGAGACAGGCAGCGGAAAAAGCTCGTGGTGCCACTTTATACGTCAATCTTGAACCCTGTAACCACTATGGACGGACTCCCCCCTGTAGCGAGGCAATTGTGCAAGCAGGCATTAAAAAAGTGGTGGTGGGGATGATCGATCCTAATCCCCTAGTGGCGGGGAAAGGCATTCAAAGATTAGAATCGGCAGGCATCGAGACGCTGGTGGGAGTGGAGGAGTCCGAATGTCGTCAACTCAATCAGGGTTTTATCCATCGCATCACCGCTAAAAAACCCTTCGGTATTCTCAAATATGCCATGACTCTCGATGGCAAAATTGCCGCCACTAGCGGTCATAGCGCCTGGATTACTAGCCCCGCTTCTCGCCAAATAGTCCATCAATTGCGATCGGCCTGTGATGCGATTATCGTCGGCGGTAGCACTGTCCGTCAAGATAATCCCCACCTTACCACTCACGGCCTCTCCGATCATAATCCCCTGCGCGTGGTCATGACTCGATCGCTCGATTTACCTCCCTCGGCCCATCTTTGGGATACCAGTCAATTTCCCACCCTTGTCTATACACAAATTGATGCTAATGTCAAGCTTCAGCAACAATTATTAACAAAAGGCGTGGAAGTGATCGAACTCACCGAGGTGACACCCACTTTAGTGATGGAAAATCTTTATCAGAGGGGATTTTGTCAGGTTTTGTGGGAGTGCGGCGGCGGTTTAAGCGCCGCCGCGATCGCTGAGGGCATGGTACAAAAAATTATCGCTTTTATTGCGCCCAAAATCATCGGCGGAATCAAGGCACCTACTGCCGTGGGTGATTTAGGTTTCCAGTTAATGAGCCAAGCTTTACAGTTAGAAAATGTCACGGTTAATTATCTCAATCCCGATATTTTGATTGAGGGATATCTGCAAAGTAAACAGTAGAGCTACTGCAATTCCCCCTCAATCGGCAAATCTCAACCAACCGCTTGCAAAAGTCAAAAAGTCATCAATAACTGCGATAATCTGGCACTTACCCCTAATTTTTGCGATCAAGTTCTAGAAATCGCCCCGCTGCCGTTAAATACCTTTATCGGTACGGTTATCCCCCTAGAAGAAGTTGGGCAATCGCTCTGTGATCAATGCTGCCATTATCGAGCAAAATAAAAAAGTTAGAATAGTCAAGCCCTTAGTGATTGAACGTATGACGGTACTCGAAAAAGGTAATATCACGATTCATACCGAGAATATCTTCCCTATTATCAAAAAATCTCTCTACACTGACCATGAAATTTTTCTGCGGGAATTGATATCCAATAGTGTTGATGCCATCTCGAAATTAAAAATGGCTTCCTTAGCAGGAGAAGCGAGAGGAGAAGTCCCCGAACCAGAAATTAATCTCGCCATCGATAAAGAAAATCGTACCCTATCAATTACCGATAATGGTATCGGGATGACGGCGGAAGAAATCAAGAAATATATTAACCAAGTTGCCTTTTCCAGTGCGGAAGAATTTATCAATAAATACCAAAAATCAGCCAACGATTTAATCGGTCATTTTGGCCTAGGTTTTTATTCGGCTTTTATGGTGGCTAAAAAGGTAGAGATTGATACTCTTTCCTATCAGGAAGGTGCTACCCCTGTCCATTGGTGCTGTGATGGTTCTCCAGAGTTTGAACTAACCGATTCTTCCCGCAGCCAAATCGGCACCACTATCACCCTAACTTTAATGGATGAGGAAGGGGAATATTTAGAACCTGCCCGCATTCGCCAGTTAGTCAAAACCTACTCGGATTTTATGCCCGTTCCCATTAAAATTGATGGGGAAGTGATTAATCAACAACGGGCTTTATGGAAAGAATCTCCTCAAAATCTGACGAAAGAAGACTACCTAGAATTCTATCGTTATCTCTATCCTTTCCAAGAAGAACCTTTACTCTGGGTACATCTGAATACTGATTATCCTTTCCTGCTCAATGGCATTCTCTATTTTCCCAAACTCAGACCGGATGTGGATGTCTCAAAAGGACAGTTAAAGTTATTCTGTAATCAGGTTTTTGTCAGTGATCATTGCGAGGAAATTATTCCCGATTTCCTGATACCCTTGCGAGGAGTTATCGATAGTCCAGATATTCCTTTAAATGTATCTCGAAGTGCTTTAACCAAAGATCGTACCGTTCGCCGTATTGCCGATTTTATTGCCAAAAAAATTGCTGATCGCCTCAAATCTCTATACAATGAAGACGCAAAAGAATATATTCGTTGTTGGGGAGATGTGGGAACCTTTATTAAATTTGGTTCCTTGAAAGAGGATAAATTTAAACAGCAGGTAGAAGATATTTTAATCTATCGGACTACCTACAAACCCCCAGAAACCCCAGTACAAGTGGAAGTGCAAACCGCCGAAGGTGACGCATGGCAAGAAGCAACGGCGAAAACTCCCCTAGAAGCGATCGAACAGGAAGGTTATACTACTCTCAAAGCCTACCTAGAACGCCATAAAGAACGCCACGAAAATCGAGTTTTTTACTGTACCGATCCTCGTAGTCAATCCACCTACGTTGAACTCTACAAAAATCAAGGTTTAGAAATCCTCTTCTTTGATTCTTTCATCGATACTAATTACTTTATTCCTTTCCTAGAAAGAGAATACTCCGATGTGAAATTCACCCGGGTTGATTCTGAACTAGACTCGACGCTGCTCGAACAGGATCAAGCTAGTGAAATTATCGATCCCGCTAGTAATAAAACCAGGGCTGAATTGATCAAAGAAATCTTCGCCAAAGCCCTCGATAATTCCCGCATCAATATCAAAACTGAAGCCTTGAAATCCGATGATCCCCAAGGTACTCCCCCAGCAATTGTCTTACTTCCAGAAGCGATGCGACGCTTACAGGAAATGACGGCAATGATGCAACAAAAAGCCATGGCTTTCCCCGAAGAACATATTCTGATGATTAATACTAATCATCCCTTAATTCAACAGATTGTCCAGATTAGTCAGGGAAGTATTGTTACTGGTAGCGGCGAATCTCCATCGGCGCAATTAGCGAAAATGCTCTGTCAGCACGTTTATGATTTAGCTTTAATCGCTCAAAAAGGATTTGATGCCGAGGGAATGCAAGCTTTTGTGGAACGTTCCAATCGCGTTCTGACTAAGCTAACCGAAAAGATTTAATCTATTGCCAAACTTTAGCTGTTTCGATATGCTGAGAGTGTGTTAATTCACACTCTATTTTTTTAGCCCGATCAATATGATCTAACGATAAGCTATCTTGCCGCCGTCAGCCTTGAATCAGTTATCAGTTATCAGTTATCAGTTATCAGTTATCAGATGTAAGTTTTCAGTTCACTTATACTGTTTACTGTTTACTGTTTACTGTTTACTGATAAGTAGGGAGGCACAATTATTTGTAGGATGGGTTAGCGGTAGCGTAACATGAGCGGGCGTTGGGTTTCATGCTTCAACCCAACCTACGTTCTGTTTACTGATAACTGTTTACTGATAACTGATAACTGATAACTGATAACTGAAAAATGCGCTTACCCACCCTCAAATATGAGCGAGGAACCTTAATTCTCCATCCACCACCAAAAGGGAAAAAATGGCTAGATTTTGCCACTTGGGATGATCGTATCGAAAGATTTCGCATTTTGGCCATTCATTATCGTCCTCTCGTGGAAACCCTACAGGAGGAGGGCATTAACTTCCAAGATGAAGCAAAAGCTTTTAACAATTTAGAATTAATTGCCAGTTTTGAACGGGAACCCTACCCCCACCAAACGGAAGCGTTAATCGCTTGGAAAAAATCCCAGAGAAGGGGTGTCATTGTCCTTCCCACCGCTGCCGGTAAAACCTATCTTGCCCAATTAGCTCTACAATCGACTCCCCGCAGTACCTTAATTATCGTGCCGACTATTGATTTAATGCACCAGTGGTATGCCCAGATGTTGGCGGCTTTTCCCGATGCCGAGGTGGGATTATTAGGGGGAGGTTCTAAGGATAATAGTGCTATTTTAATCGCCACCTATCAAAGTGCGGCAATTTATTCAGAAACTCTTGGCAATCGTTACGCTTTTTTGATTTTTGATGAATGTCATCATTTACCATCAGATTTCTTTCGGAAAATAGCGGAAGATTCGATCGCACCCTATCGTTTAGGCTTAACAGCAACACCGGATCGCGGTGATGGTAGTCATCAAGATTTAGATTATCTTATTGGTGCAATTGTTTATCAAAAAAGTCCCCAAGACTTGTCAGGAAAAGCCCTGGCGGATCATGAAATAATTCAAATCAAAGTGAAACTATCTGCCAAAGAACAGGAAAAATATCAAGAAGCAATTAAAATTCGCAATGATTTTTTAAGAAGAAATAATCTCAGTTTGTCTGGTTTAGATGGTTGGCAAAATTTTGTCATGATTAGTGCCAGAAGTAGCGAAGGGCGCCGGGCCATGTTGGCCCACCGGGAGTCGAAGGAAATATCCTCCGGAACCCAGGGAAAATTGCGGGTTTTAGCCGAGTTAATCTGTGAACACTATCTGGAACCAATTTTAATTTTTACCAACGATAATGCCACAGTTTACCGCATTTCCGAGAGCTTTTTAATACCTGCCATAACCCATCAAACTCCCGTGAAAGAACGCCATGAAATCCTGACCCGTTTTCGTCAGGGAGAATACAAAATTCTGGTGACTTCCCATGTTCTTAATGAAGGGGTTGATGTGCCGGAAGCGCGCATCGCGATTATTTTATCGGGAACCGGTTCCACTAGGGAATATATTCAGCGTTTAGGACGGGTTTTAAGAAAAGGCCAACAAGAGGATAAACGGGCGATTTTGTATGAAGTGATAGCCGAAAATACGACGGAGGAAAAAACCTCCCAACGACGACGGGGAGAGCAGAAAAATAAAACTAGCTATAAAACCAGTAATCGACAATTGGAATTATTGCCTTCTCCTCCGAAAAAATCTTTTTCTTTCCCGAAGGCTGCCGAATCTTCTACCCCTTGGGTAAGTTCTCCAGAGTCAGAGGAAGAATAGAAAATTTCTCTGGGGGATTTTCCTCTATAATAAAGGTAAGTAGGTAGGTGTTAAAAGTTGTCAGATACCCCCCTTATCAAGGGGGGCAGGGGGGATCCCCCCGCCTATCGGCACCCCCCTTATCAAGGGGGGCAGGGGGGACTAGAGGCAAAATCTATCTTCAATTTAATTATAACTACTTACTTAAAAAATCTAGATTGATACCCCTATGACCGAACTTGCCCAACAAAAATGTCAACCTTGTCAATCGTGTTCTTCTCCTATCACTGCCGAGGAAATTACCGCTTTACAGGCTAAAATTCCCGATTGGAATCTCTTAGAATACGAGGGTATTCCCCGTCTGCAAAAACTCTATAAATTTGCCAATTTTCAAGGGGCAATCGCCTTTACTAATGCCGTGGGAGAAGCGGCGGAAAAAGAAGGCCATCACCCCGCTTTATTGACAGAATGGGGTAAAGTTACCGTTTCTTGGTGGACCCATGACGTGGGCGGATTACATCAAAATGATTTCATCATGGCTGCCCGTACCGATGATATTTATCGTCAACAAAAGGCCTAATCGTAGGCGCGAATCATCGCTTGGGTTCCCTGTTTAATTCCCTTGCCTTCGTCCAATTCCGCTACTACTTTAAATAGAGTTTCCGCTAAATCTGTCCCGGGCAGAATTTCCCCGGCTGTCTGGGCAGTTTCTTTGACTAATCGCAAATCTTTTAAGATATGTTCAATCATAAAAGCCGGCTGTAAATCTTGGGCGAGGATTTTTGGTCCCAAATTTTCTAAAGCCCAAGAACCCGCCGCCCCCGTTTTACAGACTTCTATGACTAAATTGGGGTCTAATCCTTGAATTTTTGCCATTTTTAGAGCCTCACACAGCGCCACCATGTGAACCGCCCCCAAGACTTGATTACAGAGTTTTACCGCCTGTCCGTTGCCGATTTCGCCACACCAGCGAATAGTTTTACCCATGGCTTGAAAACAGGGCAGACAAGTCTGAAAATCCGCTTCTTTCCCTCCCACCATAATAGTTAAACTGCCGTTTTTCGCCCCAATATCGCCCCCAGAGACGGGAGCATCGAGAAAACGGAGATTATTTTCCTCTAGCTTTTTACCAATCATCCTAGCGGCTTGAGAGCCAATGGTACTCATATCCACCACCAGAGTTCCCACGGCTGCCGATTCCATGACACCCCCCGGTCCTAAAATTACCGCTTCCACGTCAGGCACATCCCCGACGCAGGTAAAGACAATCTCGGCATCCCTGACGGCGGCGGCGATACTAGAACAAATGTTCGCACCCGCTGCCCCGGCAATGGTTATCCCCGGCGCCTCTGAGGTACGATTCCAAGCATTGACGGCAAAACCTTGACGGACAAGATTAGCCGTCATTGGCGCTCCCATTACTCCTAATCCTAAAAAGGCAATTTTTTGACTCATAATTTTGGTAATTAAGCGAATTATGAATTATGAATTATAAATTATGAATTGTGAATTATGAAGTGGGAATTATGAAGTGGGAAGTTTTGGTTCTTCGGTTTGTGTTATGTAATGGACGGGGGTTATAAGAGATGGAACCCTTATAGAGAAAGACATTGGACGATTTTTGTCAATTGTTTTTGATCTAGAGCGAGCTAATCAGTTAAATCTTTTGCCAGATAAGGA
>NZ_JBHFLL010000154.1:0-12749 GCF_041928595.1 Microcystis sp. BLCC-F209 | reverse complement strand
GCAACGCTCACAACTTCCCCTTAGACTTAGCTAGTGGTGAACAGGCTCCTGTAGCTCTGACTGCTCCTGCTATCAATGGTTAATTCCTAGTCTGAACGAAAAGGCACTCCCGCGAGGGGGTGCTTTTTTGTTGTTAGAATTATGATATAGCTCAATGTTAAATGGAGTTAATTTTATGATATCCCCTCAAATTATTGAACTGGAACAAAAGTTACGAGACTGTTCTCTTGAAGATAAAAAATGGTTATTGGAGCAGTTACATCAACAATTAGGATTGAATAATCAAAAAACAACTAAACAACGATTAATGGATAGTTGGAATGAAGCTTATAGTGATGGATTGGACGAATCAGAAACTTTGATGTTAGAGGGAATACGCCATCATCAACGCCAATTATCTGAGTAAATATGACGATTTTTCAAGGTGATATTTATTGGATTGATTTAGGAGAACCACAAGGTTCTGAACCTGCTTATCTTCGTCCTTGTGTTGTGGTGCAAAATGATGCTCTGAATCAGTCACAAATTGGGACGGTTATTGTGTGTCCATTAACAACCAATTTGAGACGAGCAAAAGCCATTGGTAATGTTTTATTGAATGAGGGTGAAGGGAATTTACCTGAATCCAGTGTTGTTAATGTTTCACAGGTTTTCACGGTTGATAAACGTCTTTTAACGGAGTCTATCGGAAGACTTTCTCAGGAAAAAATCAAATTAATTATTCAGGGAATTAAGTTGGTTATTGAACATCAAGAACTCGAATAATAGGGGGTTATAAAAGGATTTAAAGAATCCATTAACATAAAAAAAGCGTACAGCATCGCCGCTCACGGTTACTTCGGACGTTTAATCTTCCAATAGGCGTTGTCAAATTGAAAGATGATCCGAATCAGCTTGGAACTGAAATTACTTTGATAGCAAGGATTGCATGCCATCTTTCATATTCTGATCTGATACCAAATCCATTTTTAAAAAATGATTATTTATTCCCTCTTTTGCCTATTGCCTATTGCCTGTCCTCATAAATAGCCTATACTCAGCGGATTTAGTATAAAACCCTTACCTCGTCTATATTTCCCATTTATTCAGCAGCCCCTAAATAGGGACAAAAAGCCAAATAGAACAGACAAAAAGCCTGTTCTATCAATTAGGAGAAAAAAACTTAAACGGTCATGATATCTTTTTCTTTTGTCGCTAATAAATCCTCGATTTTGGCGATAAATTTATCGGTGGATTTCTGCACCTGATCCTGTAAATCCCTGGATTCATCCTCAGAAATTTCGTGACTTTTTTCCTGTTTACGGATAGCATCGATCGCATCCCGGCGAATATTGCGGATCGCCACCTTTCCCTCTTCGGCTAATTTCGCCGCTAATTTGACCAAGTCCTTGCGGCGATCGCTAGTGAGGGGAGGGATATTCAAACGAATGGTCTGACCGTCATTACTGGGGGTTAAACCCACGTCCGAGAGAGAAATCGCCTTTTCGATCGCCCCCATACTGGTACGGTCGAAGGGTTGAATGGCGATCGTGGTTGCGTCGGGAGTGCTAATGGTCGCCAGGGACTTGAGGGGAGTTTCCATGCCATAATACTCCACCACGATCCGATCTAAAAGAGAAGCATTTGCCCGGCCAGTACGAATCGTATTAAAAGCTCTCTGGGTTGATTCGACGGTTTTCTGCATATGGTCTTGAACTTCAGCTAACTTCACAGAATCCTCCTACCAATGTTCCAACGGGTTCACCTTTGACAGCGCGAACAATATTACCTGCTACCGACAGATCGAAAACGACTATCGGGATATTATTTTCCTTGCACAGAGCGATCGCAGTTCCGTCCATCACCCGCAGATCATGGGTCAGCACATGACCGTAGGTGAGACTTTGAAAGCGTCGCGCATTAGGGTTGTGAGAGGGATCGGAATCATAAACCCCATCCACTTTCGTCGCTTTAAACACCACTTCCGCATCGATTTCGGCAGCGCGCAGGGCTGCCGTGGTATCGGTGGTAAAGAAAGGATTACCCGATCCCGCACCGAAAACCACCACCCGACCTTTTTCCAGATGACGGATGGCCCGCCGGCGGATGTAGGGTTCAGCTAATTCCTGCATAGCGATCGCCGTTAATACCCTGGTCGGTACTTGCGCTCGTTCTAGGGCATCCTGCAAGGTCATAGCGTTCATGACTGTTGCTATCATACCAATATAATCGGCCGTAGCCCGATCCATGCCGGCCGAGGCGGCTTTCACCCCGCGAAAAATATTGCCCCCACCGACCACGATCGCCAATTGGATGCCTTGGTCAACCACTTCGGAGATTTCCTGGGCGATAGCGGAAACCACCATCGGGTCGATCCCATAGCCGAGATTGCCCATCAGGGCCTCCCCACTCAGTTTTAATAATACCCGCTTGTACGCCATGCCCTTACTACCACTCGCTAAAACAAGATCTAGATAATTTTTGTCTCCCCATAAGATAGCAGGTTTTGGCCTTGATTTAAGCTGACCAGTTTACTCTCCCCCGGGGCCGACAAGTTAAGATTAATAAATCTTTTCCTTGGGAAATTAGTATTTAGTGATACCTTTGTTATTAAGGGAAGCTTAGTTTTATTGAGAATTAATAACCGTGGTCAGCGATCGATTACTATTGGTTAACAAAAACAATCAAAGGGACGCTAAAACCGATACCTTTGATTGGATGTATGAGTTTCAGGATGGAACTCGTCTGATGGGCAAGGTTTGCGGTTACTTAGACCCCGATAGTAATCGTCTTCTTGATCCCGAAAACTGCAGCGCTATCTACCAGAATGCCCAAGGACAAGTGCTTAGTCGTTGGCAAGCTGGAGATTTTATCACTTTTGAACTAACCACCACCGGGGAAGATCTCCTGATCGTGGCTTCTAATGACAATTGTACTGGTAATAGTCTCTGTTTGGTTTCGGGCATTAGTCGCAGCTGCGCTCAAGTTACCGATGAAGGAAAATCCCTTGTCCGGGAGGTTTTTCAATACCCTGCTTGGTCTTTGCAGGGCGATAATAGCATTTCTAAGCCAGCTTTCAGTTGGAATTGTTCCGTATCTCCCTTTTTTCCCTTTGTTTCCCTGCGTTTTAATCTCCAGTCCACCGGCAGCAAAAAGTTCTATCGTTGGACGGTTTCCCCCTATTTTCCCTTTTGTCCCCTCTTAGAAGTGGTAGAATCCCTTGCCTAATTAGGGTTTGCGGCAAAAAGTTTTTCGGTGGGGGCAGGGGGGGTGTAGGGTTTTAGAGATTTTGAGGGGGTCAATTACCTAATTTTCAGGGAAAAAGTCCCTGAATTTTCCACCCGATCACTCCGGGATCTGGTACTTTTTGGAAACCAAAAAGTCTAAAAGTCTTACCCAACAAGGTTTTTAGATTTATTGAGCAAGCCCTAATTAGCCTTCTCTATTCTTTTGCAGATAATCGACTAAGGCCCATAATCCTAGGCGATAACTTTCGGACCCAAAACCGCTAATCTGTCCGATGGCTATATCGGCAATGTAGGAATGATGACGAAAAGACTCGCGTTTGTAAATATTGCTTAAGTGTACTTCCACACAGGCCATTTTTGTGCCTAATAGTGCGTCGCGGATGGCGATACTGGTATGAGTATAAGCTCCCGCATTAATCAAAATACCGTGCTGCTGACCCCATGCTTGCTGAATCCAGTCCACTAATTCCCCTTCCTGATTGGACTGATGGGCAGTTAAATTCACCCCTAAACGGGTAGCTTCTTCGCTTAAAAACTGGTTAATCGTCTCTAAATTAACGTTACCGTAGAGATTCGGCTCTCTTTTCCCCAATAGGTTTAAATTCGGTCCGTGCAGAACCAGAATGCTTAGTTTATTCACCAATCTCCCCCATCTAGACCACGAGAATTAATCTTATCTCGATCAGGGACTATTGCCGATCAAGAAAATTTTTGCCGCTACGGTAATCACTGCACCAATAGTAGCACTGAGCGCACCGACAATGATCGGCAGAATCAGACCTCGGAATCCCTGGAGGTCAGAAATAGCTTTAATCATGGTAGCCTGTTCACTTTCCACCTTTTCGAGTCGTTTATCCATCCCTCCGACTTTCTCGGTTAAAGCGACCAATCCTATCGATTTAACTTGTTCGTTTTCCACCTTTTCGAGTCGTTTATCCATCCCTACGACTTTCTCGGTTAAAGTAGCTAATCCTATCTCTACTTTATTTAATCTTTCATCGATTCTGTCAAAGCGCTCATCAATCTTGTCAAATTTTTGATTAACGTCCCTTTGTAGATTATCTATTTTTCCCTCGATCCTGGTCAGAATAGTTTCTAGGGAATAAGTGACGGTTTCTCCGGACATTCTGGTAAACTCCCCTTAGTTTTATCTTGATCCTTCTCCCATTCTCGCTTTATCCATGGGAGACTACCCTTTAATTATCACCCCAAAATGTAGTGCCAGTGTTTGTTTCCCCAGCAGATACCGGCATCTGTCCCCTTTTGTCGATTAAATTTGTTAGATTTTGGAGGAGAAATGTTAACTTATTTTAAAATTTATGCTGACCAGCACTGCTGCCCATCCCGTCGGGGGAACAGATATCGATCGCTTTGATTGTCGTCAAGTTTGGTATCCTATCTACTACGTCAAAGATTTAGACAAAAAGCAGCCCCAACGCTTTACCCTACTAGAAGAGGATTTAGTGATTTGGTGGGACAAAAATCAGCAAGAATGGCGAGTTTTTGAGGATAAATGTCCCCATCGCCTCGCTCCTCTCTCAGAAGGTCGTCTTAACGAAAGCGGACATCTAGAATGTCCCTATCACGGTTGGTCTTTTTCCGGGGGAGGAAACTGTGAATTTATTCCCCAACAACCAGAAAACAGTCAAGCTAACACCTCTCGACGCGCTTGTGTGCGGTCTTTACCCACGGCTATCCGTCAGGGATTATTATTCGTTTATGCGGGTAATCCCGAAAATGCTCCCCTGACTGCGATTCCAATTATTGAACCCCTGGAGGAGGATGCTGATGCTTGGATTTGTTTGGATACCTTCCGAGATCTACCCTACTCGGCCGTCACTTTAATCGAAAATATTATTGATTCTAGTCATGTTCCCTATACCCATCATCTCACCATCGGTAATCGGGCCAATGCCGCTCCTATGGAATTAGAAATTATCGAGTCCAATCGTCAGGGATTTAAGGGAATTTGGCCCGAAGGACCGCGTAAAGGTCAATTAGGTCAGCAATACAGCAATTTTATCGCCCCCGGATTAATTTACCACGATCTCACCTCGGAAAAGTTTGGAAGGACTTTAACAGCTGTCTATGCAACCCCCATCCGTCAGGGAGAATGTCGTCTCTTTGCTCGTTTTCCCTTTAAATTTAACTCTAAGCTGCCGAAATTCTTCATTAAGCTTACTCCCACTTGGTATTCCCACATCAATCAAAATGCTATTCTCGAAGATGATCAGATTTTTCTCTACTATCAAGAGCGTTATCTGCAAGCTCGGGGGGATAGTCGGAATTTTAGTCAAGCTTGTTATCTCCCCACCAAAGCGGATTTATTCGTGTTCGAGTATCGCAATTGGGTTAATCAATACCAAGCTGATCCTTTTGCCGGTCAACCTTTCCCCCCCCTACAATCAAAAGAGATTCTCCTGGAACGCTATCACTCCCATACCAAAAATTGTGCTGTTTGTCAAGGGGCTTTAAAAAATATTAATCGTCTCCGGGGGTTAACATTAGCGATCGCCATTATTCTTGGTCTATCTTTACCACTTTTAGCCCTAATTTTCGCTCAATCGGCCCTCCTTCCCGTGACAGTGCTGACAGCATTAACTGTCCTTATGGTGGCAGTTTATTGGCGCTTGGGAGAACTGATAAAACAGTTTTATCAAGGACGGGAATTATTGCCGAGAAATACTGGTAAAAAGTGATAAAGCTGCCGAAAAAGAGCGGAAGTTAGGGAACTGGTTCCTCACTATCCACTTTCGGGGTTTGGTTTTGGAGAGATTGCTGAAGTTCTTGCCAGCGAGTTTCTGCCAGTTGTTTTTGTGTTTGCACTTCTCGGTCATTGGAACGATAACGCAGTGATTCTTGATAAGCTTGAATCGCTCGCTCGTATTGACCGAGTTTAAAGCAACTATTGCCTAAACTTTTCCAGGTTTCGGGGTTATCTTTTTGTCTTTGAATCGCCTGTTGATAGGCGTTTATGGCTTGGGAATAGTCGCCTAAACGATACCAAGCGTTACCGATACCGATAAAAACTTCGGCTTTTTGGGAAGAAATACGGCGAGCTTTTTCGTAGGAGACGATCGCTTCTTGAAATCTTTCCATTTGATGAAGTAATGCCCCTTGATTTAACCAAGCTTGATAATAATTAGAATTGGCCTCAGTTGCTTGCGTAAATGCCTGCAAAGCTTCTGACTTGCGGCCTAATTTTTGCAGAATAATCCCTTGACTATAGTGAGCTTGGGAAAATTGGGGATTAAATTGTCCAGCTTTGCTATAACTTTCTAAGGCATCATTAATTCTATTTAATTGATAGAAACTATTACCTTTTTGATACCAAATTAAGGCATTATCTGGTTCGATCACCAGAGCCTGATCGTAGGCTTTAACTGCCCCTTCATAATCCTCAAGATTCTGTAATGACCAGCCTTTTTTATACCAGATTTTGGCATCATTTTGTTGAAAAGTTAACAATTTTTCCAGAGCTTTTTGGGCGGCGGAATATTGTTGCAGTTCTAGATAGATATCGGCCTTACCTTGCCAAGCTTGACTAGCGGCAGCATTAAGAGATAGGACCCGCTCAAAACTTTCTAAGGCCTCCTGATTTTTGCCTAATTTATCTAAAGCTTCTCCGCGACCGAGCCAAGCTTGCCAAGCGGAATCTGGGTTAATTTGAATAGCTTTCTCGTAGGTATTTAAAGCTTCCGAGTATCTTTGTAAAGCCAATAAAGTATCGGCTTTTCCTTGCCATGCCTCAAGATAATCGGGATTAATTTTTAAGGCTTGACCATAGTAATTGAGGGCATCGGTATAGCGTTTAAGTTGATAAAAAGTCTGACCTTGTTGATAGTAATCAAGAGAATTACGGGAATTTTGCCAATAATTAAAACCTAGATAAGCACCAGCTATTAAGCCAATTGTCCCGGAGACAAACAAGATTTTTGTTAGCCAAGATTTCCCTTGACGAGCAACCTGACCTTGAGGTTTCACATAGGTAGTTTTCGGCTCGAGATGATGAATTTTACCTAATTTTCTCAGATCGATTAATGCTTCACTGGCACTGGTATAACGCTGACGAAAATCATAGCGGATCATGCGCTCGATAACATAACTAAACTCGGCGCTAGTCATGGCCAAATGTTGCCAGAGAATTTCCCCCGTGCGATCATCCAGTGGAATCTCTTCGGGATTTTTAGCGGTTAAAGCTTGTAATCCAATAATACCAGTGGCATAGATATCGCTACTAAAACGCGGATAACCTTGGGCCTGTTCACTGGGGAAATAACCGGGGGTTCCGATAGCGACTGTAGAAACGGTTTTACCTTCTTTAACCACTTGAGTGCTAATTTGTTTGACAGCACCAAAATCAATTAAAACCAATTGATCATCTTGACGGCGACGAATAAGATTGAAGGGATTAACATCGCGATGGATCACCTGTTTCTGATGGACAAATTCGAGAATTGAGAGAATTTCTGTTAATAAAGCCACCACTTTCCCTTCATTTTGCCTATAGACACCGGCAGTAATTTCTCTGGCTAAATCTTCCCCTTCAATGTATTCCTGCACGAGAAAAAATTGCCCATTTTCCTCAAAATAAGCAAATAAACGGGGAATATGACGATGAATGCCCAATTCTTGCAGGATTTTCGCCTCGGTTTCAAAGAGTCGTCTAGCGATGGCTACAGTTTCGGCATCCCGGCACTGGGGTTGAAATTGTTTGATCACACAGCGATTTTGATTGGGTAACTGGCGATCGCAGGCTAAGAAAGTCTGTCCGAATCCCCCTTTTCCCAATTGACGGATAATCTGGTAGCGATGACTAAGGATTTTTCCGGCAGCGAGTTCCATAGACGATGGCAATCCAAGGTTTTTTACTATTCTAGGCTTTTCGGCTTTCTTTTGCGGTCGCTGGACAAAATGCGGCAACTCTCCCATTCTACTTTTTTCCCTATAGAGAGGGAAAAAATTCCCTGTGGAGGGGACTGACATGACAGACAGAAAAAAATAATCTAGAAACAGAGAAGGTTCACTGTTGTTTTTTGAGAGGATAACCGCTATGTCTATCAATCCTGTTACTAGAGCCGGCACAGCTTTACTAATTACCCTGCTCATGGGGTCGATGTCCGGTACTTTTCCCGTCCTCGCTCAAAGTAATGTTAATCGGCCACGTCTGATCGCTCAACAAATCTCGATTCCGGCGGGAACAGTTATCCCTTTGAATTACGAGAAAGCCGATAAAATTTTAGTTTCTAAAAGTGATGTTATTCCTCTGACTTTAACCGTAGCCAGAGATATTCGTGACCGGAATGGGAGTGTGGTGATTGCAGCGGGAAGTGAAGTTAAGGGTACTTTAGAAGCGGCGGGCCGAGGTGTGCGCTTTATTGCCGATGAAATTGCCCTCGATGGGGGTAATCGTACTATTCCCCTCAATGCCACTTCGCGATTAATTACTACCACTGAAACCGTGCGTAAAGGGGCAAAAACTCAAGATATCTTAGCGGGAACCGTCGCCGGTGCGGGGGCAGCCACAGCGATTGCTGCTCTCACAGGCGATCGCAAGATTGAAGTTCTCGATGTCTTAGCGGGGGCAGCCGTGGGAACCCTTGCAGGATGGGGTTTACCGACGGCGGGAATTGTCGGTGGTAGTTCCGCGCAGTTATACTCTGTTAACCCTGATCGAGATTTAAATATTACCCTGCAATCGCCCCTAGTGATCAGAGATTAGTAAACGGCAAACCATCACCAAATCCGCCAGCAGACGGATTTGGTGTCAACTCATTGGTTAAGCTGTTCGTAATTTAAATTGCCTGTTGAGATGAGGCAAGAGGCAACAGTAAAGGGATTGGGGGAGATTCGGCTAATCTAAAAATAAGCGATTTAAATACGTCTTAGCTTATTTCTGGATTTAATCGGAGCGATGGATTTGTTAGATTTTTAATAGTCGGTCTGTCAACCGATAGACAGAAATAGTTAAAACATCAGAATCAGAGATCAAAGTATGAAACTTCCTACAGGGTTACGGCGAACTATTACCCACGCTTTGGCAACTTTTCTGGGAGTTATGCTCGGTTTTAGCAGTTTAGCGGCGGTAAATGCTCAAAATCTGCCCACTGCTGCCACCGATCTGGCCAGAATCCCCCCAGAGATGACGGCGGAAAGTTTTGTCGCTAAGGCAGTGGCCCGCACAGGTGCGGCAGTGGTGCGAATTGACACCGAAGCGATCATTACTCGTCCCAATAGCCCCTTTTTTGATGATCCTTTTTTTCAGCAGTTTTTTGGGGAACAGTTTCGTGTTCCCACCCAGCAGCGAGTGGCGGGCCAGGGATCGGGTTTTATTATCGATGGCAGCGGTTTAATCTTAACTAATGCCCATGTGGTCGATAATGCCGATAAGGTAACGGTAACTTTAAAAGATGGTCGTAGCTTTAAAGGAGAAGTACGCGGTACTGATGAGATCACTGATTTAGCCGTAGTGAAAATTAATCCCCAAGGGGAAAATTTACCTGTAGCCGTCCTCGGCAATTCCTCATCCATACAAGTGGGGGACTGGGCGATCGCAGTAGGCAATCCCGTCGGTCTAGATAATACGGTAACTTTAGGAATTATTAGCACGATCGGGCGCTCGGCGGCTAAGGTGGGTATTCCCGATAAACGCATTGATTTTATCCAAACCGATGCCGCTATTAACCCCGGCAATTCCGGCGGTCCTTTACTCAACGCCCAAGGGGAAGTCATCGGCATCAATACGGCCATTCGTGCTGATGCCATGGGCATCGGTTTTGCCATTCCCATCGACCGGGCCAAACAGTTACAAGCGACCCTAGAATCAGGTCAAAAGGTGGCCCATCCCTATATCGGTGTGCAGATGGTTAACCTAACTCCCGATTTAGCCCGGGCTAATAATCAAAACCCCAATTCTCCCATGATCGTGCCGGAAGTGTCGGGAATTTTGGTGGTGAAAGTCCTACCCAATACCCCCGCCGAAAAAGCCGGCATCCGTCGCGGGGATGTGATTGTCAAAGCTAATAATCAACCGGTTAGCGATGGCGGTCAGTTACAGGAAATGGTGGAAAAAACTGGAATCGGTCAATCTTTACCCCTCAGAATCAGAAGGGGGGAAAGGGCGATCGATCTCACCGTAATCACCGCCCAAATGTCAAATCAGTAATCAGTTATCAGTAATCAGTAATCAGATGTAAGTTTTCAGTTTATTGTTTACTGTTCACTGAAAAATCCCCCCATCAGCAAATCGGGTTTTTTCCTTGAGATGGTTCTCGGTTTTTGCTCTCGCCCCTATAATCTGTGTGTAAATTAGCTTGATTTCTTTGCGAGGATAATAACTATGGATCCGGCTCAAGTTAGCAATCAAGTGTACTTTATCAGGGATTTAGCGATCAGCTTCGGGGCGAAATTAATCGGGGCGATCCTACTCTGGTTTATCGGTAAATGATTAATTAATCTAGCGATTAATCTGCTCAAAACCAGTTTGGCTAAGGGCAACGTCGATCCTACCATCATTAGATATATCATTTCTTTCATCCTCATTGCCCTGCAAGTTGTCCTGATCGTGGCGATTTTGGGCTTTTTT
Source organism: Microcystis sp. BLCC-F209 (assembly GCF_041928595.1). Classification (NCBI taxonomy): domain Bacteria; kingdom Bacillati; phylum Cyanobacteriota; class Cyanophyceae; order Chroococcales; family Microcystaceae; genus Microcystis; species Microcystis sp. BLCC-F209. The sequence goes on along the minus strand of NZ_JBHFLL010000154.1, from coordinate 1,937 downwards.
GGCGTTGAAACCACCTCTTTTGCCGCACTTTTAGCCGCTACTGGTATTGCGATCAGGGCCGCTTGGGGGGGCTGTTGGCCAATTTTGCCGCCGGGGCTTTTCTAGTTATGTTCCGTCCCTTCAAGGTGGGCGATTTTGTCTCTGCGGGAGGTATAACTGGCACGGTGGACGAATTGGGTTTATTTGCCACTACTATTAACACTCCTGACAACATTAAAACTGTAGTCGGCAATAACAGCATTTTTTCTGGGAGTATTCAAAATTTTTCCGCTAATCCCTATCGTCGTGTGGAGTTGACCGCTCAATTAAGTCACGGGGTAAATGTCCCAGAAGCGATCGCTCTGTTAAAGGATAAAATTAGCCGTATCCCCAATGTTTTGACTGATCCCGCTCCCGATGTGGAAATTTTAGAATTTAATCCCTCCGGACTTCTCTTAGCAGTACGTCCCTATTGCAGTAACGATAACTATTGGCAGGTCTATTTTGACACTAATAAGGTTATCTATGAATCCTTCGGTGAAGCGGGCTATCCTATTCCTGCTACCCACACGGTTTTACACAATCGATAGACCGGGTTAAGCGAAGACCAGTTTTATACAGCTTTTCTGATCAAAATAAAGTATAAACTGATACCAAATCTGTTTTTGTGCGATTAATTCCCAATCCAAGTTTAAAGACCCACTTTCCACTCCCCACTCCCCACTCTCCTATACTTTTTAAACAGGATTTAGTATTTATCCGATTAGTGACGAGAGTAGTCTTCATTCTTCCCTGTCACCCTATTCTATAGCGAGCGGTCAATCGGCTTTGTTGTTCTCTCGCTCATCGGTTCAAAGGTAAAGGGGGTGAGGCGTGGATCTGTTGATGCCGTTTGAGGCTACCAAGAGATGAGTATGTTAAAGTGTACGGACACTTTTTCTGGGATTTAGTTGCTCTTTGCTTCCTCCGCATTTGATAATAAACATAGACAGACGCTACGGAGATCGATCGATATCTCCATCGGATTCTCGCCATTTTTTTGATAGGAGCTAAATATGAATAGGCTAGTAGAAAAAATTACGGCTATTGTCGAAAAACTACCGAATTTAAAACTATTAATTCTCTTCGGTTCTAGAGCGCGTGGAGAGCATAGACCTGATAGCGATTGGGATTTCGCTGTTTTATACGAGGAAAGAAGCGCTCAAAAGGATATTTCGAGTCTATTGAAAATTTATACACTGCTCGAACAAGCTTTAGAGATTCCCGAGGACAAAATTGATGTGGTTGATTTAAAAGAATGTTCGCCGATCCTCGCTCATTATGTTGCGCGGGATGGTCGAGGGCTCTTCTAGGTTCTGTGTGATCAGCTTAACTTACCATAGGATCGATCGATCTTTGTGTCCTCTGTGTCTGGAGTGGTTCCTTCCACTCCCTCGCCAGCAGGAATGTATCTTAGAATACATTTTACCCACCAAATCCAAGAGAGCCGGTCGAGTTCTATACGAACGGGAAACGGGACTATTCGAGGGATTTAAAGAAAAATTTATCATGAATCCTGAAGAATCGAAAGCGTTATACCGTCAATTACGGAATAATCTAGAGATTTCTCTACGAGAAAAAGGAGTGTAAATGCTATTGAACCTCTGATTGCGATAGACGAATTAAACCTCATGAATCAATACCTCGCCGAACTTAGCGAGTACGGTTCGATCACCTTAGAGGATTATCGTACATTGAGAGAACGTCAATTAGCCATAGAAAGGTTAATTCAGCTTATCGTTCAAACTGGCGGTGGTGATTGGGTAGTAGTGATGGCTGCTTAATCCTTTGCTTTGCTGTGCATTGTAGTCATGGATAAAATACCAAAGGGTTCCCCAACGTGATTCTCCATTTTTTTAGAGAAAGATAGACTCTCTCTCACCAGCCGAGAAATCCTTTGTCGAAAGGTATTATTTAAT
>NZ_JBHFLL010000153.1:0-4209 GCF_041928595.1 Microcystis sp. BLCC-F209 | reverse complement strand
TTCTAGGTTCTGTGTGATAAGTTTAATTGACATAGGATCGATCGATCTTTGTGTCCTTTGTGTCTTTGTGGTTCGTTCCACCCCCTCGCTCTTGAGAAATGTATCTTAGAATACATTTTACCCACCAAAGCTGGGAGAGCCCAGTTATCAGTGGGTAAGTAATCAGTGATCAGATGTGATACTAAATCCGGTTATTAAAAACTGATTATCTATTGCTCCTTTTGCCTATTGCAAGAGTGCCTATTGCCTCTCCTGATATGTAGCCTATACTCAACGGATTTAGTATGACTAACTGGTTGAGAGGTTAAACCATCTCAAAAGCTGAGAGCAAGCATCTTGATCTGTATTTTCTCAACCAGTCAAATCAAGCAAGAATCCTAATAATAATTACCGACTTTGCGATGGTGAACAGCCGTTAAACCATCAGGTTTAGAAACGCGACCATCGGTGACTTTATTGTAAACAATCCAGTGGTCAGCACATTCCATGCGACTAGCGACCTCACATTCTAAATAAGCGAGAGCATCGGCTAAAATTGGGGAACCATTATTAGCGGTGCGAGTATTGACTCCTGCAAAACGATCTTCCCCAGGTCCGAAACGTTTTAAAAAGTGTTTCATCAGGGTTTGATAATTGCCTTCTTCCAGAATATTTAAAATGAATTGATCCCCCACTTGCATTAAAGACTCGATCGCCCGATCTTTGGCCACAGCAACGGTAAAACCGGGAGGATCAAAACTTGCTTGCGTCACCCAAGAAGCGACCATTGCTCCGCTTCTGTCTCCTTTCTTGGTGGTGATAATATATAAGCCACCACTAATGCGTCCGATGGCTTTATCAAGGTCAGTATCAAGGGATTTTCTTTGTTTAACTTTTACCTCTTGGGTTAATAGTTGTCCCATATCTGTTCCTGCTTCTTCACAGCGTTGATAGAGACTCTCGTTAGGAGTTTCTGTGCTACGAATGGGATCAAAAGCTTTGGTTAAACCAACTTCACGAAACTTATTAAATAGAGGTAAAATTGATTCATCATCACCCCCTTGAGATTCAAACATTCCGATATATTGTTTGGGGTTAACCGAGGCGAGAATTGTGCCTAGATTTCCCGTAATTTCTTGGGCATTAATACCAGAAACGGGGGGAGTACCGATGACGATTCCCACCGCAGAAGAAGCTAATTCTTTTACCTCTTGGGGATCGGCGGATTTCAGGTCTAAAGTTTCTACAGCCACACCGGTTTTAGTAATACCTTTGGCCAGGGATTGACAGAGGCGATCGCTATAACCATAGTCGGAAATATAGAAAACAGCGACGGTTTTTTCTCCCTTAGTTTGTGCCTGACTCCAATCACGATAATGGTTCAATAATTCGGTAATATTATGTTTTAATAGCGGTCCATGACCATTAGCCACGAGATTAATATTACCCAGGGGTTCCATCCGTTTCATCGCCGCTAGTACGGAACGAGCATTAGGAGCCATTAAACATTCATAATAGAAACGATAATCCGGTTCAATAACACTTAATTGCTCATCGTAAAGATCATCGGAACAGTAGTGCATTCCGAAGGCATCACAGGTAAATAAAATTCCCGAACCGTGATCGTAGGTAAAAATAGTATCGGGCCAATGTAAATTAGGAGCGTTAACAAATTCGAGAATGTGACCGTTGCCTAGGTCTAACTGATCGCCATTTTTGACCAGTTGACGTTGAAAGGGATGATGAACTAAATTCTCTAAAAACTGAATTGCTACTTTCGCCCCAACGACGGTAATATTGGGAGCGAGTTGCAATATATCTCTGACTAACCCACTGTGATCGGGTTCGGTATGACTGATAATTAAATAATCGATTTCTTGGGGGTTAATTAATCCGTTGAGGCTATCAAAATATAGTTGACGGAATTTTTCGTGGGAGGTATCCACCAGGGCGATTTTTTCCCCACGAATCAGATAGGAGTTATAAGTCGTACCGTTTTGTAATCCGAATTCAATATCGAAGCGATCGCGATCCCAATCGAGGGAACGAATAGCGGTGGTGTCTGCGCTGAGATTGGCCACCTGCACGGTGAGACGTTTTGTTTTGACTGGTGTAGCAACCATCGAACCTCTCCTTATTGTTAAGTTTTTTATACTTTGTCTCTATTGTGCCACGAGGAAATAAGGTATGGGGATTTATTTTCTCAATAATTACTGATAACAGTTATCTTAATGCTCAGATGGGAGTCGAGCGTCGATACCGAATTAGCTTATACTTCATATTTATGAGAAAAGCTCTCTAGGGGTCTGTGCGGGAAAATGGCTGTTATACAGTCCAGTCAAGTTAAATTTTCCAACTAGAGAGCGCTTTTCTCCTGGAACACAGAAACGGGTAGAATCGATCAATGCAGTTGTTTTCTTTCGAGGTGTCATCATTACTAAGAAAGCTACCCGTTCCTTAGCCGGTATTGCTGGAATTGTCGCCGTTGCCACCTTAATCAGTAAGGTTTTTGGTTTGGTCCGCGAACAGGTAATTGCCGCTGCCTACGGTGTTGGGCCAGTGGTGAACGCCTACGCTTTTGCCTACGTTATCCCCGGTTTTCTGTTAATTCTCCTCGGTGGCATTAACGGCCCCTTTCACAGCGCTTTGGTCAGTGTTTTGGCCAAAAGAGATAAATCCGAGTCCGCGCCGATTGTCGAGACTGTCACCACCCTAGTCAGCGCGATTTTATTAGCTGTCACCGTCTTTTTAATCGTTTTTGCCAATATTTTTATCGATGTTCTCGCCCCCGGTTTAGATGCCGCCACCCGCAGCATGGCCATTCAACAACTGCAAATTATGGCCCCCATGGCGGTTTTAGCCGGTTTAATCGGCATCGGTTTCGGTACTCTCAACGCGGCGGACCAATACTGGCTACCGAGTCTCAGTCCGCTTTTTTCCAGTGTGGCGGTAATTATCGGGGTGGGTTTGCTGGCCTGGTCACTTGGCGATCGCATTGATAATCCGCAATACATTCAACTAGGGGGTTTTGTCCTCGCCGGCGGTACTCTCATCGGGGCGATCTGGCAATGGTTGGCACAAGTGGGCGCACAAGTCAAGGCAGGTTTAGGAAAATTAACATTTCGTTGGGATTGGCGGATACCGGGGGTGTCGGAGGTGTTGCGGGTGATGATTCCGGCGACCTTATCTTCGGGAATGTTGCATATTAACGTTTATACTGACCTCTTTTTTGCTTCTTTTATCGAAAATGCCGCCGCTTCCATGCGTTACGCCAGTTTTATCGTTCTCACGCCCTTGGGCATCATGTCCAACATGATTCTCGTGCCGTTTATGCCGATATTTTCTCGACTGACGGAACCGGAAAATTGGGGAGAATTGAAGCAAAGAATCCGTCAGGGTTTATTATTGACGGCTTTAACCATGTTACCCTTCACCGCTATCTTTATCGCCCTCGCTTTCCCTGTAGTGCGGGTTATCTATCAACGGGGTGCCTTTAATCTGGCTGCCTCGGAACAGGTGGTTCCCGTATTAATGGCCTACGGTTTCGGGATGTTTTTCTATCTCGGTCGCGATGTTTTAGTACGAGTGTTCTATGCTTTGGGTGATGGCGAAACTCCTTTTAAGGTGAGTATGGTAAATATTTTTCTCAATGGTGCGCTGGATTTCCTCTTGTATAAACCTTTTGGTACTCCGGGGATTGTTTTAGCAACCGTGGGGGTTAATATCATTTCTATGGGCATTTTTACGGTGATTTTAAATCGTCGTTTAGGGGGTTTACCCTTGGGAGAATGGGGTTTATCCTTATTGGGATTAACGGTAATTACAATGCTTTCTGGTGTTGCTAGTTGGGGAGCTAGTTGGGGTTGGGAAAAGGTTTTCGGTGCTGGTAATATTTTCTTGCAATTATTACAGTTGGGTTTGGCCTCGACCGTAGCGGTGGGTTTATTCCTCCTCGGTGCGATGTTATTGAAGTTACCTGAATTAGACCTATTAATCTCGCGAGTTCGTCAGAAGTTCTTGAAAAAATCTTAGGTTTAAGTTGCTGCCTCACCTCATCATTACATAGGGTTTGCTGAAAAAGTTTTTTCTGGGTGTAGGGTGTAGGGTTTTACAGATTTTCATCTGGTCAATTATCTAATTTTCAGGGAAAAAGTACCTGAATTTTCCCCCCAATCACTCCAAGGGTCGGCACTTTTTGATGGGCAAAAGGTCTAAAAGTTTTACCCAACA
>NZ_JBHFLL010000152.1:0-1275 GCF_041928595.1 Microcystis sp. BLCC-F209 | reverse complement strand
TCCTATTGAAAACTTTTGGTCAAAAGTCAAAGCGATATTAAGAAAACTGAAGGCGAGAACTTACAAAGACTTAATAGAAGGGATTGAATTAGCTATGTTAGAAGTTACTCAAAAAGATATTCGCAATTGGTTTACTCACTGTTGCTACTGTACCTCATGAGTCAGAGAATTGCTATAGTTTCTCAAGAAAGAACCTTTTTTTATCCACTATTTCTCAATTTAGTTAAAGTAATCTCACCAGATTTTCATCTTCTACCAGCTGCTCAGTTTGTTGTGTATGCCTTAGCGGTATTTGTTTTTTTTAGAGGTCTAAGGATAGCAAACTTTTCCAAAATTCAAGCACTTGTCACTGCTTTGCCTCTGCTACATACCCAAATTCTTTGGAGATTTGTTCCGGCGCAATTGCCAGAGATTTTATAGGTATCTATGGCTATCCTAACCATAGCTTTTATCTTCATGTTTGTTAAACAAACCTATAACTATTTTCTTCTAACTGCTCTGTCGTTGAGCTTATTCCTAACCTATCAAACTCGACCTTCCTTTTTGTTTCTCATCCCTCTAGTACCTCTGCTTACTTTTGTTCTAGTATTCTTTTTTAATTATCACCATAGAGTAAGAAATAACGGTTCTTCGTTACTTGGTATGGTTCGATTCGGTCGCATAAATCGACTAAATTCTTATCTGGCAAGGGACTTAATTGATTAGTTCGCTCTAGAGCAAAAACAATTGACAAAAATCGCCAAGTGCCTTTCTATATCCCCTAAACTGCCTAAGTCTTCGGGAGCGGCCTCTTGATAGAGAATTTCGGCGATTCATCGGGCGTATTCTTGGAGTTTTTTCTGGTTTTCTGGGTTCATTGACCGTTTACTCCTTTGATATATCCCTATTTTACTCGATTCTTCTACCGGTCTCCAGCGCACTCTTCTGCAAAACTGACTTGCTCCCAGTCCACTCGCCTCAGTTTTCCAACAATTCCTATTTTTTCATAATTAGGGGTCTCAAGACCCCCCTAGCGACCACCGAGAAAATCTTCACCAGCTAAGTAGCTGGTTATAATTAAATTAAAAATGGATTTTAGGTTCGATCCCTCCTGTCCCCCTTGATAAGGTAGGGTTGATTCATGAATCAACCCTACCCTTGATAACCTATCCATTAGTCACATCTTTCTTAACATAAAATTTGACAAAAAGAGAAAAGTGTGCCAGATGGCTCAAGGGGGTTCTATGGGGGGACTAATTTGATGAGATAGTTTCCAAGTCTGGCTGATATCATGTA
>NZ_JBHFLL010000151.1:0-9241 GCF_041928595.1 Microcystis sp. BLCC-F209 | reverse complement strand
ACCTGAAATCACTTAACTAAGCTGTTAAGCATTTAAATTGCTTGTTGAGACGAGGCAAGAGGCAAGAGGCAAGAGGCAACAGTAAAGGGATTGGGGGAGATTCGGCTAATCTTAAGAATAAGTGCTTTAAATGCGTCTTAGGTTATCAGTTATCAGTTATCAGTTATCAGTTATCAGTTATCAGTTATCAGTTATCAGTTATCAGTTATCAGTTATCAGTTATCAGTTAGAAAGGGGATATAGGGATTTAGGGAAATTTCAGCCAAATGCCCCACTTCCCCATCACACCCGACACCCCATCTCCCCACTACCCCACTACCCCATCTCCCCACTTCCCCATCACACCCGACACCCCATCTCCCCACTACCCCATCTCCCCACTTCCCAATTCATAATTCATAATTCATAATTCATAATTCATAATTCCTATGACCGATACTATCACCGACTATAAAAACCTAATTAGTGAACTGATTAACCGTTATAAAAACCGCGTCGATTTCCTGACAATTCGTCTAGAAGAAGCGCGGGGGACTAATATTCTACTGCGTTCCGAACGAGTGGAAACCCTCAGCGAAGGTATTGCTATCGGTGGTCAGGTACGCGCCTGTTATAAAGGAGGTTGGGGATTTGCCAGCTTTAATCAATTATCCAGTTTACAGGAACGATTAGAAGATGCGATCGCTGCCGCCCGTTTAATTGGGGAAGAAGAAACCCTGATTGCTCCGGTAGAACCTGTAATTATCTCCTGTGAATTGCCTTTAACGGGAACAGATCCCCGTTTAGTACCATTAGCCGATAAAAAAGCCCTCTGCGATCACTATAATAACCTATTGCGTCAACACCATCCCAGTATTGCCACCACTTCCGTCCGTTATAGCGATAGTAGTCAACATATTCTTTTAGGTACTTCTGACGGGACTTTAATCGAACAAAAATGGTCAGACTTAGAGATGCGTTTTTCGGCCACCGCTAGGGATGGGGACAGCGTACAAACGGGCCGGGAAACCACAGGATCCCGAAAAGCTTTCGAGGATCTGGTCAATTTAGAGGAACAGGTGCAGGGGTCGGCTAAACGGGCCGTACAAGCCCTAGTTTTGCCCCCTGTCAAGGGCGATACCTACACCGTCGTCATCGATCCCATTTTAACCGGTCTGTTCGTCCATGAGGCTTTTGGCCACCTTTCCGAGGCAGATATGTTATACGAAAATCCTGACCTTTTGGAAGTGATGAGTATGGGCAAACGTTTTGGACCAGATAACCTGCAAATCTTTGACGGGGCCTATCCGGAAGGTCATCGGGGCAGTTATTTTTATGACGATGAGGGAACCCCGGCGACGACGACTCAGTTAATTAAAGATGGGGTTTTGGTGGGAAGACTGCATTCGCGGGAAACGGCGGGCAAATTAGGCGAAAAACCGACCGGTAACGCTCGTTGTCTCAATTATCATTATCCGCCCATTGTCCGCATGACCAACACTTGGATTGAACGGGGAACCACTGCGGTTAAAGAGTTATTTTCGGGCATAAAAACGGGAGTTTATGCCCAAAATTGGCAGGGAGGCATGACTAACGGCGAAATGTTCACTTTTAGCGCCGGGGAAGCTTGGATGATTCGCGATGGAGAAATTGCTGAACCCGTTAAAGATGTTACTCTCTCCGGTAATGTCTTTAAAACCCTAGCCAATATTGAGGCAATTGGGGATGATTTCTACTGGGACGAGTCGGGAGGCTGCGGAAAAGGGGGTCAAAGTGGTTTACCCGTCGGCTGCGGTGGCCCCAGTCTCCGTATCCGCGATGTGGTGGTGGGGGGAGAAGCCGATATTCAGTAATCAGTGATCAGTAAACAGTAATCAGTGAAAAGAAAGTGGGAAACTACTATTTAATACTGATAACTGATAACTAATAACTGATAACTGATAACTGCTATAGCGCAGTTTCATACAGCCGAAATCGGGTGTATCCCACATTTGCAAAAATACCGACAATCAGCAATTATCAGTGACTCTTAAATTAGTACAAAAATATGAACAATCGCGTGTAAGCATCTGACAGTTAACCTAATGCGCGGGGGGTTTGGGGGCGGCGCCACGCCCCCAACGGGGGGTTTGGGGGGTAGAACCCCCCAAAAGCTTGGATTGAGTGATAAAACCGAAAGTAACGCCCAATTTTAGGAGAAAGTTTCCCCTTAAAAATCCCAAATTAGTAGATTTACAAAAATGAGATGCACCCGCCGAAATCTATCTCATCTTCTCATCACTGTCTTCAATTTCTTGATCATCTTGATTGATTTCTTCTTTAAATCCCCGTAAAGTTTTCCCCAAAGCTGCCCCAAATTCGGGTATTTTTTTCGGTCCAAATATCAGGAGAACAACTACAGCAATAATTACTATTTCTGGCCAACCTAATCCAAACATAATCTTTAAAGTAAAAAGTAAAAAAAGAGAAAGGAGTCAGAATTCAGGAGTCGGAAACTTGGAGAATTGCCAGATTCTGTCTTTTGCACGAGTGCCTGTTGCCTCTTGCCTTCAGAAGCTGATCACTGATCACTGATAACTAATAACTGATAACTGACTCTATGCTGCCACTTCAGCGCGTTTATAAGCTTCGTCGAGGACTTCTGAGAGAGTCGGATGGGTGTGGATGCGGAAAGCGAGTTCATGGACGGATTTACGTTCAGCGATCGCATTGGCCGCTTCTTGAATTAAATCCGATGCGTGGATACCGATAATATGAACACCGAGTAATTCCCCCGTATCCTGACGATAAACGACTTTAGCGATGCCTTCCGTTTCTCCTTCCGCTAAAGCTTTAGAATTTCCCTTAAAATAGGTCTTGACAGCAGCGACTTTATACCCTTCTTGCTGTGCCAAAACTTCTGCTTGCGGTTCCGTTAAACCCACATAACTAATCTCGGGGTGGGTAAAAGCAGCAGCGGGAATACTGCGATAATCGATGGTTTTTGGGCGATTACAGATATTTTCAATGGCTATTACCCCTTGACCCGAAGCAGCGTGAGCTAACATCATTTTACCCGTAGCATCACCCACGGCCCAGAGATGGGGAATCGGTTCACCGTCCTGAATTACCTGCATTTTGTCATTAACGGCAATAAAACCGCGTTTATCCAGTTCTACCCCCACAAATTCCAATCCGAGATTCTTGGTTGCCGGGATTCTTCCTGTAGCGACTAAACAAGCATCTACTTCTAAAATTTCGATCGCTTCTTTGCTTTTTGCGTCCACCAGTTCAATGGCCACGGGATTCCCCGGTTTAATACTTTTTGCCAAAACTCCCACATAAGTCTCGATGTCTCTAGGTTTAATCAGAACTCTTTCCGCGATTTTCGAGATTTCTGGGTCAAATCCAGGCATGAGACTATCTAAAGCTTCGATCATCGTTACTTCACAACCCAAAGCGGTGTATATATCCGAAAATTCCAGACCGATATAACCACTACCGATAATTGCAATCCACTTGGGTAAAGTTTCTAATCTAACGGCCTCATCACTGGTAAAAACCGTTTTATGATCGATCTCGATCCCCGGTGGGACAAAGGGAACCGACCCCGGACAGAGCATAATATCCTTAGCGGTGTAGATTTTTTCGCCACTATCCCCGATGACGCTGACTTTTTGCGGGCCGGCGATTTTTCCCCAACCGTGGATAGTATCAACCTTGAGACGTTTAAGACTATTAGTGAGATCGCCTCTAATTTTACTAACAAGGTTGTTAGCATGATTAGCAATTGTCGGACGGTCAAAATTAACGCCACCGATGGCAATACCTAGACTTTTCAGATGGTCACTATCGGCCAATTCGCGCACTCGTCCCGAGGCTGCCAGCAAAGCTTTAGAAGGAATACAACCGCGATTAACACAGGTTCCTCCCATATCTTTGGCTTCAATAATAGCTGTTTTTAGCCCACATTTGACTGCGTGTAGGGCTGCCCCGTGGCCACCAACTCCAGCACCGATAATAATTAAATCGTAGTCGAATTCACTCATAGTCTCTCTGACTCTCAAAGTTAGCATTATCCCATTTTACGATCCACTGCGATCAAGCGGTGCTATCCCGGTCAAAAACTGGAGCCAGTTTTTAGCCATCAGGCTCTTGTGCATTGAAACTGGGTATTGGCAATTTTAGGACAAGTCGTTACTAGACCTCTGGTAAAAATCAAAAATTGTTGTTACGGTTAGGAGTCGGTCATCAGTAGTCGGGAGAATTGAGAATGAATAATAATGGTCTATTCACAGATTTTATGCAATTTAATCCTTATTTTTGCCGTTTTTGAATCCTCAAAAATTAATTATGCTTTCCTGAATCAAAATATGAATACTAATCGTGCATCCTATCCATAAGTTAGTGTAGTGCTAGGTTGTAAAAATTAGACCTCCCGCCAATACTTTGCTAGATGAAGGAACCATCTTTCTCCTACCATAATTTAGGCTCGAAACCAGAATCATTAATGATTTCTACCGTTTCTCCCGATGGTTTAATTACAAATAAACCTTGTTTATAGGCATAACGATCTACTCCTTCATCTATTTCTATTCCCGCCACTGCACCATAAGCTTGATAGTTTTTATAATGGGGAAATGCTTGTTTAAATCGACTTAATTTTTCTAAAAACTCGTTGACATCATCTTTCGATAAACGAGACTTACATTCTACTAAAACTACCTCGGTTTCATCGACGGCTAAAATGTCAATCTCCATGGCTATTCCTTGCCGTTTTACCCTGGCACGACTGTAGGTTTCTTTGACATCGATACCTTTGGCACGAAATAGGCTAATAACAGCAGGTTCGACTAATTCCTCGACAAATCTTCCCCAGCGAGTGGTTAAACTATCCACAGCACGACTGGTATTAGCCACTGTTTTCTCTAGCTTGGCTAAACGGCGATCGGCTTCAGCAGCCCGGCGATCGGCTTCGGCGGCCCAGCGATCGGCTTCGGCCTTGGCTTCGGCGGCCCGGCGATCGGCTTCGGCCTTGGCTTCAGCAGCCCGGCGATCGGCTTCGGCCTTAGCTTCAGCAGCCCGGCGATCGTATTCTTGGCGTGATTGTTCAAACTTTTCGTTAGTTTTCTCGAAAAGTTTATAGATATCTTCGATGGTAATCGGTTGAGACATGGTTATTTGTTTTAATCTTTCTTAGTTTAATATAATTGTACTACCAAAGTACAAGTCATTTTGGGGACGGGTGTTAATTCAGCAAGTCAATAGTTACAGCGGTTCTCCTCAAGATCAAGTATGACGGTATTGGGCATCGACCAGCTACTGTTCCGCAGTTCCGGCGTTCCCTAAAATCGGAGACTTCCTACCTCACCATGAAGATAACTGCTCTCGATAAAAAACAACCCCTAACCTCTCGGCTAGGAGTTATGGATCAAGGTAGTTGTTTGGTCAAAATTAAAGATAAAGATGAGTTGAAAAACTAGGCAAGAGGATCTACACCCATGTCCACTACAGCATTGCGTAAAACGGTGATTTGTTGGCTAAAGTCCAGTCTTTGCAGAGCGGTGAGGACGATATTTGCCTCGCGAGTCATTTTGTAGTTAGCGGGGACGGGAACCACAGTTCCTTCCTTCATCATTTCCGCTAATTGATACCAGAAAGCTAGTTTGGTGTTAACACTGAGAACACCGTAGGAGCGGGTAATCGGATTGCTGACTTTTTTAACCAAATCGCGCATGGTTTCTAATTGTTCAGAGTGGGACATGGCTTTAATTTGGCTCAGTAGTCCCTCGGCAAATTGTAAACGAGCGGCTCCCGGTGCGGCGGGGGTAATAGAGCGACCCATTTCCGTATAGGCGAACCAGAGAACGGCTAGTTTATCATCGGTGTTCAAACTTTTGTATTGAGCGGTGGTGCTAGGAACATCGAGCGCCAAAGTGTTGAATGCAGATGCAGTGTAAACCATAATAAGCCTCAGAGGTGATTGTTCATTTAATTTAGAGACCTGCTTACTGCCTTATCTCTTTACCTGCCCATTATGTAACAAAAAATTTAGGATTGCAAATAATTGTTACAAATACTTGACTTAAGATATTTCTATGGTGACAGAAACACAAATCAAAGAAAAAGCGCTAGAGTTGGGCTTCCATGGGGTCGGTATTGCCTCTGTGGACAGCCAAGACTCGGCGGTATCCCATCTAAAAAGCTGGTTAGAGCGGGGTTATCACGCTGATATGGATTGGATGACTAACCCGAAACGACAGGATATCAAAACTCTTTGGCCAGAAGTGCGATCGCTAATTTGTCTTGCCATTAACTACTACACCCCCCAGCAACAGAGTCAAGAACAAAACCACGGCAAAATTTCTCGTTATGCTTGGGGAAGGGATTATCACAAAGTATTAAGTAAAAAATTAAAAGCCCTCAGTCAATGGTTAGAAAGTCAGGGGGAGCAAATTCAAACCCGTTACTATGTGGATACGGGACCTGTACAGGATAAAGTTTGGGCGCAAAGAGCAGGGATCGGCTGGATTGCCAAGAATGGCAACTTAATTACCCGCAATTACGGCAGTTGGGTGTTTTTGTCCGAAATATTAACTAATTTACCTTTAGAACCCGATCGACCCCATAGCGCCCATTGTGGCACCTGTAGCCGTTGTTTAAGCGCTTGTCCCACCCAAGCAATAGTTAGTCCCTATGTGGTGGATGCTAATCGCTGTATTGCTTATCATACTATCGAAAATCGTGCTGTCACTTTGCCTACAGAAATTGCCAAGAATTTACAAGGTTGGGTAGCCGGCTGCGATATCTGTCAAGATGTCTGTCCTTGGAATCAACGTTTTGCCCAAGTTACCGACGTGGAGGATTTTCAACCTCGTCCCGAAAACCTCTCGCCAAGGTTGGATGAATTAGCTAATCTAACTATAGAGGAGTGGGATCGTCGTTTCATCTCGTCAGCCCTACGTCGGATTAAACCCCAGCAGTGGCGACGTAATGCCCAAGCTAATTTAGCTCATTCCCTTAACCCCGCACAAGATGACAATTAAAGTAGTCCTGTTCGATTTTGATGGTACTATCGCCGATACCCACGATACCTTCGTGGAGATTGTCAATCGTTTGGCTAAAAATTTTGGTTATCAACCCATCAACGAGGAAGATTTGGCCAGACTAAAAAACCTTAGTTCCCAAGAAATTGTTAAACAATCCCAAGTTTCCCTCGTTAAAATCCCTTTTTTACTCCATCGAGTTAAACGGGAATTAAATAAACAAATTGAATGTCTGAAACCCTTCCATGGCTGGCATCACTGCCTCGCCACTCTTAAAGCAAGAGGCTATAGATTAGGAATCATAACTTCTAATACCAAAGAAAATGTCACCATATTTTTAGGTAATAATCAACTCTTAAATTTATTTGATTTTATCTGTTCGGGAACGCCTTTATTCGGCAAACACAAAATTCTCAATCGCCTGCTCCGACAAAATAAATTCTGTCCCGATGAAATGATTTATGTCGGCGATGAAACTAGGGATATTACTGCTGCCCAAAAAAGTCAAGTGCAAGTGGTGGCAGTCGCTTGGGGCTTTAATTCCCCTCAAATTCTCACTCAATTTAACCCCGATCATCTTATTCATCATCCCCTAGAATTATTGGATATTTTAGATAGGGCTGGCTGAAAAAGTTTTTTCTGGGGGCAGGGAGAGGAAGTCTGGGCATTTGTACTAAAATACCCAATACTCAGTTTAAATATAGACTTTCGATGGATGGGGGCAGAGAGACTCGAACTCTCACGAGCTTATAAGGCTCAACGGATTTTAAGTCCGTAGCGTCTACCATTCCGCCACGCCCCCGTTATTTGACCGACAATTTTTTATCATATCATAAATGATTTAATTAGCAAGAGTATTTTCAGTAAATTATTTTAGCCTGCCAATTCGATCGCCACAAAAGGGGAAAGACAGGGTAAAATAATTAGCAGGTGAATTGCCGTTCGCCGACAGCTATTGAGAAAAATATATCCTTATGCAATCAATTCTGACGCAAGAAACCATTATCATCGCCCTGATCTACCTATCTCTCAGTGTCTTGTATTTGCTCGTCATTCCCGCCGTTATCTACTACTACCTCAATACGCGCTGGTATGTGGCATCTTCTTGGGAAAGAGGGTTTATGTACTTTCTGATGAGCTTTTTCTTCCCCGGTATGTTGTTGTTAAGTCCTTTCCTTAACTTCCGTCCCCAACGTCGTACCCTCAAAGCTTAAGTTATCAACCAAAAAAACCCATGAGACGCATAGATGTCATCGGGATCGGTATAGGGATGTTTGCTATGGGCGGCATCCTCTACATTGTCCTGCAAAAAACCGGTTTAGATAGTGCTTCGGCGGGAATTTGGAGTCAAGCGGTGTTGGTGGGTGGTGTCATCGGTTGGATTTTTACCTATCTGTTTCGAGTCGCCACCGATAATATGACCTACGGCAAACAGCGCAAGGATTACGAAGATGCCGTCTTTAAAAAACGCCTGGAAGCGATGACTCCTGAAGAAATCGCCCAAATGCAGCGGGAAATCGAAGAGGAAAAAACTAAATAGATAGATGAAACCCGATAAAATCATCATTGGTTGGCGAGAATGGCTAGATTTACCTGATTTAGGCATTACCAAAATTAAAGCCAAGATTGATACAGGCGCTCGCTCCTCGTCCCTACACGCTTTTCATCTACATCGTTTTCCCGATGGCGATCGCAGTTTGCTGCGCTTTCAAGTGCATCCCTACCAAAAAGATAGTCGCCACACTGTCACCACCACCGCAGAAATCCTCGAATGGCGACGGGTAAAAAATTCCGGGGGTCAAAGTCAACTACGTCCAGTAATTAGAACAAGTGTATTACTAGGCGGTCATCAATGGGCGATCGAATTAACCTTGACTAATCGCGATGTCATGGGTTTTCGGATGTTATTAGGACGAGAGGCCTTGAAAAAAGGCTTTCTTGTCCATCCGAATAAGTCTTTTTTACTGAGTTAAGTTATATTTAGGGTTTGCGGCAAAAAGTTTTTCGGTGGTGGCAGGGTGTGGCCCCCAACCCCCCCGACATCGGGGGGGCAGGGTGGGTGTAGGGTTTTACCGATTTTCAGGTGGTCAACTACCTAGGGTCTGCTGAAAAAGTCATTGAAAAGTACAGGTCTCTTAATCAATGATTTCACTTAGCTACAAGCATAAGCTTTAGTTGTTGATTAATTTTTAAGTTATAACTTATCCTAATCATTGACCGAGAAAAAGTGCTGTTTT
>NZ_JBHFLL010000150.1:0-3051 GCF_041928595.1 Microcystis sp. BLCC-F209 | reverse complement strand
GCAGTCCTGAATTATAATCAGCTACATAAGCATAGTTACCGACTACTTGTACATCATTAGCATAGCCAGAAGTATCATAATTACCCACAAGAGTGGGGTTTGTCGGGTTGCTGATGTCGATGATTTGCAGTCCTGACGTATCATCAGCTACATAAGCATAGTTACCGACTATTTGTACATCCTTAGTATAGCCAGAAGTATTATAATTACCCTTGAGAGTGGGGTTTGTCGGATTGCTGATGTCGATGATTTGCAGTCCTGAACCCCCATCAGCTACATAAGCATAGTTACCGACTATTTGTACATCAACAGCATTGCCAGAAGTATTATAATTACCCTTGAGAGTGGGATTTGTCGGGTTACTGATGTCGATGATTTTCAGTCCTCCCAGGTCATCAGCTACATAAGCATAGTTACCGACTATTTGTACACCATAAGCAGAGCCAGAAGTATAATAATTACCCTTGAGAGTGGGGGTTGTCGGGTTACTGATGTCGATGATTTGCAGTCCTGAATCATCATCAGCTACATAAGCATAGTTACCGACTATTTGTACACCCAAAGCAGAGCCAGAAGTATCATAATTACCCTTGAGAGTGGGGTTTGTCGGGTTGCTGATGTCGATGATTTGCAGTCCTGACCAACCAGCAGCTACATAAGCATAATTACCGACTATTTGTATATCGTTACCCGGAAAACCATAATTTGCCCCAAGAGTCGGTTTACTGGGGTTACTAATATTAATAATGTCCAGTTCCGAATTTCCTACAACATAAGCATAGTTGCCGACTACTTGTACACCATTAGCCACTACATCAAAAGTATCATAATTATCGAGATCAACACCACCCTTGTAATTGGGGTTTGTCGGGTTGCTGATGTCGATGATGTCCAGTCGTCCAGGAAACGAATTAGCACTCCCACCCTCATAGTCTGGAAAAGGAAAAGGAATTAATACGTCTCCGCTACTGACAATATAAGCATAGTTGCCGACTACTTGTATATCACCGCCGGGATAACCGAACCCTGGCCACAGAGACCAATAATAAGATTCGCCTTTAAGGGTGGGATTTGTCGGGTCGCTGATGTCGATAATTTTCAGCGAACTCCTATTAGCTAGATATGCATAGTTACCGACTACTTGTACACCTAAAGCATCAGCCCAGTTGCTATAATAATTACCCACAAGGGTGGGAGCGGCTGGGTTGCTGATGTCGATGATTTGCAGTCCTGAATCTCCTACAACATAAGCATAGTTACCGACTATTTGTATATCTTCACCACCAAAATTATAACTTTCCTTAAAAGTCGGGTTACTGGGGTTACTAATATCAATAATCCCCAGTTTATCCCCCAATACATAAGCATAGTTACCGACTACTGCTACAGCATCGACACTGTTTAAATTATCCCATTCTCCTACTAATGCTAGGGTAGTAATTGTTCCCGTAACTGCGGTAGTCGTACCTACTGCATAACCCGTACCCGAAGCAAGAGTTAAAGCAACGGTTTCGTCACTTTCAACTGTTGTGTCAGGAGTGGGGTCAACTGTTACAGTCGCAGTCGATGAACCAGCAGCGAAAGTCACTGTCCCTGTTGCACTGGTGAAAGTTGCTGCACCGGTTTGGGTGTAATCTGTACTAAAAGTAGCTGTCCCCCCGACTGTATAATTGGCTGTCAAAGCATTCGTTGTGGAACCGCTACGAGTGAAGGTGTAAATCAAGTTGGTTGTCCCGTGTTCGGTAACACTACTGGGAGAAACCGCAAGAGTGACACTAGCATCATCATTGGTAATTGTTCCAGTAACTGCGGTGGTCGTACCTACTGTATAACCAGTCCCAGAAGCAAGAGTTAAGCTGACGGTTTCGTCGTCTTCAACTGTAGTATCAGCAGTCGGATCAATTGTTACGGTAGCAGTGGTAGAATTAGCGGCGAAAGTCACTGTCCCTGTGGTTGTTGTATAACTGGCTGCACCAGTTTGGCTGTAATCTGTGCTAAATGTCGCTGTCCCCCCGACTGTATAGTTGACGGTTAAAGGATTAGTGGTTACACCGGTACGGGTGAAGGAGTAGGACATATTAGCTGTCCCGTCTTCATCAACACTGCTGGGAGAAATAGAAAGAGTAACAGTTTGTGGACTGGTAAACTCACTCACATCGATGATTTGCAGTCCTGAACTGCCATCAGCTACATAAGCATAGTTACCGACTATTTGTACATCATAAGCACTGCCAGAAGTATCATAATTACCCTTGAGAGTGGGGGTTGTCGGGTTGCTGATGTCGATGATTTGCAGTCCTGAACTGCCATCAGCTACATAAGCATAGTTCCCCACTATTTGTACATCCCTAGCATTGCCAGAAGTATCATAATTACCCTTGAGAGTGGGGGTGGTCGGGTTGCTGATGTCGATGATTTGCAGTCCTGACGTATCATCAGCTACATAAGCGTAGTTACCGACTACTTGAACACCATAAGCCGTCCAAGGAGTATCATAATTACCCTTAAAGGTGGGGTTTGTCGGGTTGCTGATGTCGATGATTTGCAGTCCTGAATCCCTATCAGCCACATAAGCATAGTTACCGACTACTTGTACACCATAAGCCAGGCTAGGAGTATCATAATTACCCACTAAAGAAACTGCAAATACTCCGGGATAAGTGTTGAGTATATCCGGCTGAAAAACCCCAGATGTCTGCAACTCCGACAAATCTAAGGTTTCAATAAAGGTTTGATTCTCTCCCTTTGTCACCGGGAAACTCACCTCTAACTCCCAACTTCCTCCCAAGGCTGCATTTCCTACCCGTCTGCTGGAAGCGGCTATTTTTGCCCCAGTAATTTGGGACAATTTATTAATAAACTCTGTCCCGGCATCTCCCGCCGCGACCTGACAACCGTACAGTAGGATATGATTAATCTTTGCCCAATTCTGTAACTGTTGGCGGTAATCGTAAATATTTGTTAAATTGAGTTGACAATTCCCTAAATATAAGCACCCTGGCGCACCATGGGAAACAAGGTGAATGGTGGTAATCTGGGGATTTTGTTGTA
>NZ_JBHFLL010000015.1:0-26692 GCF_041928595.1 Microcystis sp. BLCC-F209 | reverse complement strand
TTATTCCTCCCATCGAGAGCTATTCTGAATTGTAAGTTATAACTATTATAATCTCATTTCTCTTTGTGATCAAGTTGAAGATTTTCTAGTTTTTGACTGCTATAAGTATTAATACTCATTGCATAAGTGAGATGCTCCCGTACCTAGTACCTAGTTTGAGCGAGTTCATTAAGTTTTTCAACCCATCTAGAGAATAGTTGGCGAAGACTACCCCAGAGGGAATCTTTTTTTTGGTTTTTGGATTAAGGCGATAAAAAGGAGTGCTAAATTCTGCGAGTAAAGTGTTAGTTGCCGCTCCAAAATGAGGTTCTAACCAAACTGAACCGGAGGCTAAGGACTGGATATACCAATCACCCTTTCTGGGTTGAGTATAATCGTAAAAAGATTCCAGTTGCAGTAATTGCAGTTTACCCTGTTTTCTGATGTAGTAGGGAGCATACAGACGCATCTGGGAATTGTAAGTATAGGGAGCATAAGCCGCACCGACACCGAACCAATTGGGATTTTGTTCTATCGTGCTTTTTAATCGCTCAAGCAACTGTTGATCTTTAAGTTTTCCTTTACTGATATCGTGGGCGATAGAATTGGCACTATTCTGGAGTTTACGAAGCTGGGTATCGATTTCTTTAGCGGCGCGGACAGCTTCTTGTCGGGCATTATTTTTCGCTGTTTCTCTGGTTTGATTTTTCTCCCGCCAGTAAGCATAAATGGTGAAGGTTGCCAACAAGAAACTGATGACGCAGAGAGACAGGGACAGTCTAAAGATTCGTTTTTGCCAAGGATTGGTTTGAGTTTGCATTTTGACTTAACCTTATTTTATTTCAATAATCTTTGTCGAGAATCCGATCACAAAGACGGCGATCGCTCTCTGTCACCTCAGAGTTATGCTGTAAATAATCCTTTAACCACTTGCAAGCGTATCTTTGGATATCTTTAGGTGTTACATGGCGAGCCAAATCCCAAATAATTATTGTTTTGTTGCTGCTCCCGGAGACAAGAGTTTTACCGTCTTGACTAAAATGGATGGCGTTAACATCAGCCCCAAACCCCGGCAGCATATTCACTAAAGTACCGTCAAGTTGCCAAATTTTAATGGTATCATCACTACTAGCCGAAGCAATTTGTTGTCCGTCGGGGCTAAATTTAACGTCCAACACCGAATTAGAATGTCCTTCGATGGTTTTAACAGAGGAAGGAAGCCATTGTCCCTTTTCATCAGTCTTCCAGAGTTTAATAGTATTGTCGCCACTTCCAGAAACGAGCATTCTACCGTCTGGGCTGAAATCAATCGCTAAAATGGGACTTAGATGTTCTTTAAGAGTGAGAATACTTATCAAAGTGCCATGGCCATCTAGCCGCCAGATTTTGATCCTATTATCGGCACTTCCAGAAGCAATAAACTTACCATCTGGGCTAATCGCCACTGTCTCAACCACCTCAGTGTGTCCTCTCAGGGTATTGAGCAATTTCCCATCTAGCCGCCAGATTTTCAGTGTTTTGTCCCAATTCCCTGAGACAATAAACTTACTGTCGGGGCTAATTACGAGGTCGTTAATACCACCAGTGCCTCCTTTCAGGCTATTGAGCAATTTACCATCTCGCCGCCAGATGTTCACCTTTCCGTCTGGACTTCCTGAAACAATAAATTGACCATTAGGACTAATCTTGACAGAGCTAACTGAACCTTTATGTCCTAGTAGGGTACTCAGGGTGCCATCGCGTTTCCAGAGTTTGAGTGTTTTATCCCAACTTCCTGAGACAATTAGATCAGCATTCCAATCTATAGCCGACACCACATCGCTATGGCCAAAAAGAGTCGTTGCTAATTCATTGTAAGGTTTCCAGAGTCTAACCTCGTTGTCGTCACTCCCCGAGGCAATTTGCAGATTTTTACCGTCGTTATGGACATCAACCGTATTAACTGCATCGCTATGTCCCCGGAGAGTCATCAATAAAGTGCCGTCAAGTTTCCAGAGTCTGACCGTTTTGTCATCACTTCCCGAAACGATTTGCTCACCATCTGGGGTGAAGGTAAGCCCATAAATAGGATCTTCCTGGCCGTAAAAGGTGATAGTCGGCGAGGTACCGTCTAGCTTCCAGAGTTTGAGCGTTTTGTCATAACTTCCTGAAGCAATCCACTGACCGTCAGGGCTGAAAACCACTAGGTTTACCGGTCCCTCGTGTTCTTCCAGCGTCTTCAACAAGGTCCCGTCTCGCCTCCAGATTCGGATTATTTTGTCCCTATGACCTGAGGCAATCAACTGACCATCGGGGCTGAAAGCGACTGTATAAACATAACTCCAATTCTGATTACCTTTCAGTGTCTTCAATAAGGTCCCGTCTCGTTTCCAGAGTTTAACAGTGGTATCGTTACCAGCAGAGGCAATCAACTGACCATCCGGGCTGAAAGCCACTGCGTTAACTCTATCCCGATGTCCCTTCAGTGTCTTTAATAGGGTCCCGTCTGTTTTCCAAAGTTTGATTGTCTTGTCTGTACTAGCGGAGGCGATCAACTGACCATCGGGGCTGAAAGCCACTGCATTTACTGAACCTTTGTGTCCACCACGCTTTTCATCAAGAGTGGCTAATAAACTTCCGTCTCTTTTCCAGAGTTTGAGCGTATTGTCTGCACTAGCGGAGGCAATCATCTCACCATCGGGGCTAAATTTGACTCCTAAAACATCGCCATAATGTCCTGAGAAGATATTAGCTTGTTTGATGCCATAGAGGGCTATCTTTAGGATATCTTTCAGATTGTTTTTTAGCTTGGGCGGTAGATTAACGAAAGGTCTTGACTCTAAATCTATTTCTAGCCGCTTGGCTTTGATGGCTGCTGTCAACGCTTCCAATTGTTCATTTAAGGCAAAGGAAGCTTGACTGGTTCGACCGACCGCGACAATCTCGCTAATGGCTGCTTGGCGATACTCCTTGGCGGCAAAAAAACCCAAGCAAGTCGCCACTCCCCCAAGCAAACTTACTACGATTAGCAATTGCTTTTGCCGTCTGGCATTTTTTTTCTCTTGTTCTAGGCGTTTTTCTACCTCTTGGGTTCGTTCTTGCTGAAGCTTGAGTAAATGTTGTTGTCGTTCTTTTTCTGCTGTTTCCGCCGCTTCAATGGCTGTCTGACTAGCTTGAATAAATTCCTTATGTAACTCGGTTGCCGGGGGTTGTTTATTTTGTTCCTCAATTTTCTTTAACCAAGTTTGAGCGAGGACAAATTCACTGCCCCGGAGTAGTAAGTCAGCATTTTCTTGGCTATTTTCCCATTCTTTTGCTCTCTGTAACCATTTGCTATGGTTATGAACGTGATCTCTGTCTGTATGTATGGTTCTAACTAACTGAGTAAAATTGGTCAGAAAGTCCCCACCATGCTGACTAAAATCAAGCCACTGAATACTAGCTAAGGCAGCGGGCAAATCTTTGGCTGCAACTTTTTGGTGTAAGATCGGGATAATTCGCTTATTTAATTTTTGGGCATATTCCACCTCATCAGAACAATAAGGTGAATTGATTGATTGGGGAGAAATGATAAATACAAAGTTGTCGGAAATTTCAATGCCTTGATAAATTTCTCGCCGAAAATCTTCTCCAGAAGCTATACTTTCTTGATCGAACCAAGTGAGCTTACCGAGTGAAGACAGAGCCTCATTTAATCTTCTTGCTAAATCTGAATCGGCACGAGAATAAGAGATAAAAACTTCTAAAGAAGATGGTTTATGTTGATTGAGACTAGCGATAATAAATTCTTCCTGTATCGGTAAGGGAGGGGATTCTTTTCGCTGTTTAGCTACCTTCAGCCAAGCTTCAAAATGTTGGAGATTATAGCCCCGGAATAGGACACTAGGGTTGTGGGTTTGCTGCTGCCATTTCAAGGCTTTGACTAACAGCACTTTATGACTTTCATAATAAGCAACATCACTGTTTAATTCCCTCAACAATTTATCGATACTACTGCGATATTTGTCCCGATCTTCATGTTCAGTTAAGTCAATAAATTGTAATTTCTGTAGCTGGGATGGTATTAACTCAATATCGGTCTTTTCAATCAGCAAAGGAATAATGCGTTTGTTGGTAGCAAAAGCGTGAGCAAGTTCGAGATTACAGTATGATGATTGCAGGGCTTCTGGAGATATTAAATAAACAAAGTTATCCGCCCCTTCAATACCTTTATTAATTTGCTCCTGAAAGGCAGTTCCCGTTTTAATATCTGTCTGATTAGTCCAGATGGTAAAGCCTTCTCGCATCAAAGCCTTGCCAATTTTCTCCTTGATGACATTATCTTTTTCTGACGATGACAGGAAAACCTGTGTCATCAAATTATTAGCATTTTTACTGCTTTCGCTAATAAATTCGCAGTGTAAATCTGTAGGCAGACAGGGCGGCTGTTCCTCAGTAAATCTATGTTTTAACCACTTTTCTGCTGCCTGTCTCTCTTCGCCAATTAACAGATAATTAGTTTGCTGCTGATTCCTCAACCAATTTAAGGCTTTAACCAAAAGAATACTGTGGTTTTCCACATAATGTTGTTGCTGATAAATTGCGCTAATCAAGCCAGCAAAAGAACTTTCAAAATCATCAATTTCTTCTCGGAAATAGATCCAGTTAATTTTGCCGATCACTGGGTGCATATTCGGAAAACTAGAATGCCTTCCCTCAGCTTGATATTCTTGCCAGTCAGCTTCAGTTTTATCTGTATTTCTTTGCCGCCAAGTTTCTTGGCTAATTTGTTCAACATGAAGCAGCGGAATAATGCGCTTGTTGTACTTAATCGCTAGATTAATTTCTTTCAGGCAATATGGGGAATTAACTGAATGAGGGGCGATGATAAAAATAAAGTTATGTGTCCTCTCGATGCCATCATTAATCTGTTCTTGATAGTCCACAGCCAAGGGAATATCTTCTTGGTCGAACCAGACGTTTAAGCCTTCTGCTGCCAACCTTTGATTAAGTTTGATAGCAAAAGCTTTACTATCAGCACGTCCATAGGAGATAAAGACATCAAAGAAATTTTTCATTTTACTCTCCCTGTGGACTTTAGAGAAAAAGAAAAGTTATTTGCCTCCGCGCGCGCGCGGAGTAAGTAGTCGGACAAAGGCCCTATCTGGTCAGGACTAAAGCCCAACTACAAACCTAATTTTATTTTTTACTGGGTTGCACCGAGTAGGCCCCCGTTTCCAAGTTGACAGTAAATGTGTACCAACCACTGGCTGTAGGAGTGAATTGGAGAGGGGGAGGATTGCCGTGAGTGGTAAGCTGTCCGTACACTTTCAAGTCTTCAATTCGGGCATGAGCGGGGTCGGGGTTTCTTCCCAGAAAGTCCCGTCCGTAGCCGTCCAATTCGTAATCGGCAAATACCCAGAGCCAACCCCAATTATTGGCATTGTACTTATACTCATACTTGCGATTGGCTTCCAGCTGGACATCTTTGCTAAAGATGTGCGGGCCAATTTGTTGCATATTGTTGGCGGTACTGGTTGGCTCCCAAGCTTGCAGAGGTTCAGGGAAATTCCCCACTAACTGTAAGGTTTCAATCACGGCCGGCGGTTGCAAAGGGGCATTGCTTAAGGATTCAATTGAGAATTGATCTTGAGCGCCGTCGTAGGTGAATCGGTAGGCTCCAGTTTCTTTGACTTCAAAGAAAATATTAGGCTCGTTAGGCTTGCCATGCCAGCCGCGACCAATCAGTTTGTTGGGGTGATCGGATTCCAGCCAAGCACCGAGGGCCATTGTATCCAAAAAAAGCTCCCCAGAAATGGCAAAATTTGCCCCGTAAATACCCGGTTTTAATTGCAAAGTTTTCGTCCAGATCTTGTCACCAACAGGTTCCATATTGTGTTCTGCCTTGGTGGGATCGAATTGAACATCGGGATAAAAGGTGCCGAGTAATTGAAAGGAGTTTACGTCGTTCCAGATTTTAACAGGTCTTACCCCCTCAGGAGCTTTGACTTGAAACTTATATTCCAAGGGATTCATCTGGAGGGTGTAATTACCATCTTCAAAGACTTGAATCGTGATTGCGGAGTGCCGGCTCTGTCCCCCGCTGCTGCCAAAGCCAGTTCCTCCGGTGAGAGTATTTTTGCCGTTATTATAGGCGCCAAATCCCCAGTCCTCGTTGTGGTTGGCAGAGAATAAAAATTGATAGACTCCATCGGCTCTAAAATCAATACCCCCATTCGCCTTGAGGGGGATTGTTTTCTCCCACCAATCCCCGTTTTTTGTGATTTCGTGGTTGGCACGGGTTTCATCAAATTTCTGGAACATATCTTCGTCATCCCAGACAAATCCATTTAGTTGTACCGATTCAATTTTTGTTAGGTAGGTGGGATGAGGCGTGACATCAAAGGTTAAGTTTGAAGGGTTAAAGCTAATTTTATAAACATCGTCACGGTCAACTTTGATGATAATATTCTGGGCTTGGTGAGCGAGTTCTCCTGCCACCAATTTAGGTTTACCTGTACTATCCGTTCGGTTGTGATCGGCCTTGAAGGTCTGTTGCAAGTTTTGATTAGTAACAAAACGGAAAGCATAGATTCCGTTACCGTGGCGGCCTCCATTCGCCTTGAGTTCTAATTCCTTGTAATAGAGCGGGCCGTCTTCAATCATGTTGTTTTCTGGTAAAAAGGGATTCCAGTGTCCTCGGTTGTTGTTAACCGTTCCCAGTAACTGGGCACTGGCGGGACATTGAGAAATGTCCGGGTTACACAGCACCGGAATCGCCATTCCCTCGGTTTTTTGATTGACAATTGGAGTAGAAAAAACCTGATTGCTCACATCAGCCTTAACTGGGTTAACAAACACCACAAAAAAGGCCATGATAAGGGTTAGCAATGTTTTCAGCCCTACAGAGAGTGAATTAGTCATCATTTTTTCTCCATGATTTAAAGTAGAGAACTCCCATTAGCATCATCGAACACAGATGTTATCGGAAGTTTTGACAAAAAACATGGCATCTCTAGGTTGAATTGAAATGCCCCCTCTTTCGTTATTACCCCAGCGAGTTATCTGTTTCTGTCCATCCCCACCAACACTGACAGACATGGGGAAATTGTAGTGCAGTTCTTGATAGCAACCTACGTCTAAACCAGGCATTCTAGCATCGGCAACATCAAATGGATTGCCAGATTTATTGATCATGGCAATACCTAAATCGCCTCTTTCAATAAAGAGTAAATTTGGGCTATCTCCCCCTGTGGCAATCTCATTACCATTCGGGAAAGACTGAGGTTGTCCCATCATTTGCTCATGGAATCCCACCCCCGCTTTAACAATGGGATCTGAAGCATCCTCCCCATAAATTAAAGGTAATCCATCGGCACGGGAAAGCACGAAAGCATTAGCTAAGATACTATCCCTTGAATCTAATCCATAACCCCCATAAAGCAGGCTGCCCGGAACGGTATCATGGGTTTTAGCAAAGGTGACAGCATTGGGACCGGGTAAAGCTCCATTTCCACTTCTGGGATCTTTGAGAATACGCAAATCACCCCCTAGACTAAAAGCCCTTTTAAGAGTATTTAATAGGGGGTAATCCGTAACATCAAGATCGTGAATAGAAGTATAGGAAAAAGCCATTCTTGGACTATCTTCGACAATTTCCCCATAGAGATAGACATCGGCGGCTACTCCCGCAAGCACTTCTTGGAAAAAGCCCGGTTCAATATGTTTAAGCGCATCAAAACGGAACCCATCAGCACCAAGGTCTAAAAGCTTATTAATGTAATTTTTCGCCTCTTGACGGACATAGGAAGATTCAGTGTTTAAATCAGGCAGTCCCCCTTGACCACTAGCACAGTCTAGTCCTAACCATCCGTGAGTAGCTTGATAGGAATCATCATAGTTTTGAATGCAAGCCCTGCCGTGAAAATCTTGAGGAGAAAAGCGTGGATATTGCAGGGTATTGGGATAATTTTCATAGTTGGCCATGTGATTAAGCACCACATCGACAATAATTTTTTCTCCCTGTTGATGGGCCGTGTCAATAAGTTCTTTTAGCTCATTTTCATTGCCTAAAGGACTATCAATCACAGTAAAATCAATCGGTTGATATCTGCCCCACCATTCAGGGGAAGGGTTACTCAATTGAGGGGGTGAAATTTGAATGTAGGTAAAGCCATCTGCTTTAAGTTCAGGAAGTTCCCTTTCAATCTCCCGAAAAGGAACATTAAAGGCATGATAGATCACATCGGCCCTCACTGGGTTAACAAACACGACAAAAAAGGCCATGATGACAGTGAGTAACGTTTTCAACCCTATAGAGAGGGAATTAGTCATTATTTTTGCTCCATGATTTTAGAAATTTTCAACGGATATCGGTGAAGATTACTTCTTGGATAGAACTAGAATTGTCTTGAGTTGAGTGATTAATGATCTGGCTAACCTTGCCCTCATAAAAATAAGGATAGATGAATTTATCCTCTGGTTTCTCTTTAAAGGCATAATAAAGCTGGACGGGTTGATTATGAATTTGCTGCATGGTGATATATCCTACTAAAGCGTGTTCAAATGAATGGAGGGCATTTTTCCAAGAATGCTGTTTCGGAAAACATTTAGACTCGTTTAATGGTTGAGTGGCCAGACAAGGATAAGGTTTATTCGTCTTAGCACTTACCATGTGCCAGATTTCCTTATTTTCTGGATCGACCATATAATTAAACCAATAGTTATAGGTTTTCGGCAAGTAAACTGCATAGCTTGGATCGACTAACCCTAAAGTTGCACTCACCTGATCCAATTCTGCTAAACTCCACCATTCTTTATCTGGATCTATTTTGCCATTTTCATCAAACCCCCTGGCCCAAGAGCCAGTTTTTTTCAAGTAAGCTGTTTCCAGAATTTCTGCGGCATGATTCTCCCCAAACAAGGTTAATTCTAAATCATCGGTTAGCTTACCGATTTGATAAATTAACCACATAGTTTTAACGGAATGGCCAAAATCTGTATGCGGTGTCCCTAAATGTTTGATGTTACTATTGGTAACAGCACCCCAAAACAGATTTTGTTGAGGACTATAAAACTGATTGATGATAATGTGGGCTAAATGATTCAGATCTTGCTTCCATTGAGTTTGATCTGGTTCAGCTAATGTCGGGGTTAACCACAACATATAACCATAAATTTGATCCAGTTGGGAGACTAATTCTTTTTGGTTGGCTTGATCTCCATCCGGAGAAGGTTCTTTGACCCAATTAATCAGATCCAGAGTCGGCTCGTAATAGGTGTCAAAAATGTAGTTTTTAACCTGGATGATGTCCTTTAAAACAGCAGCATCGCGGGTGAGATAATAGTAAAATCCCATCCCACTCAGAGCATAAGCTAAATCTTGACTGGTTCTTTGTAGTTTTTCTGGTCCGGGTAAATGTTCGGGTTCATGCCAATAGCTATAGGCCCCCCCATTTTGGGAATCTAAAGCATATTTTCGCAGATAATTGGCTCCGGCTCGAGCATAGTTTAAATAAGTCTCATCACCGGTTACATGGAAAGCTACTCCATAGGCATAAACTTGTCGAGATTTGGCGCGGACATAGTCTCGATAATCCGGCTCAACCCAAACAATACCAGGTGCGGCATATTTTAATTCTGGACAAGGTGACTGAGAGTTATATAAGGAACCATCATTACAGCGATAAGTCGGAAAATTCCCCAGCGGTTGACCTAAAGCTGTCTCCATTTCCCAGAAAGGTAGCAGCTCTTCCGTCATGTGTTTCTTCCAGCGATCACCATTGGGTAACAGCTTCAGCAATTGTTCTACATTAACTGTATTAACGTTTTTATCAGCTAATACCTGAGAGGGATAAGCAACTAAAATTCCGCAACTAAAGAGGAAAGCTAAAACAATAATAGCGATCCTTTTTCCCGTGATTTGTGTTGGCCATGACTGAGTTTGAGCTAACATGATTATTGCCTCAATAAATGTTGACAACAGGCAGGATGCCTAGATTAAATGTTTCAGGAATCACACCCCCTCGGTGGTTGAGGATTTATTTAATCAAATTGCAGTTAGTATCTTTCTTGATCGCTGTTTGTACGATGGCCTGAAAATAAGCTTCTATATCAGCAAAAGAGCGTCCAGTTATTAAATCATCATCAATGACAACTTTTTCGGGAGCCGGAACAAAAATCGCCCCAGCATTATGAACATCTGCCAAAACCACCGTATGACAAATAACCTTACGCCCCTTTAATAAGGCTGGAATGGGAGTTAAAATCCATAAAGCATGACACAAAGCACCTTTGACGATTTTTTTATTTAACATGGCCTTGGCAAAAAAATCCACTGCCGGGGGAGTAGCAAGTAAATCCGGACTTCCTAAACTGCCCATTGGCGGAATTTCTCGCAATCTCACACTGCAATAATTTGCCGCCATAACCACAATATCGTAATTATTCGCCTCCCGATCTGCGACATCAACATCTACTACTAGAGTATGAATATCTTTAACCGGACGCTCTGGACTATCGATATCACAAACTAACTGTCTGCTTTTTGCTCCCCATAAATAGGACAGTAGCTCAACTTCTGCCCCCAGCTGCGAGAACTCCCTTTGATAATACTCAATCTCGGCGGCAATATACTCTGTCTCAAGAAGGACAGCGACTTTTTTTCCGGCTAAAGGTTTATTCACAGCTATTTTCTGGCTAAGGGTTGATTCACATTTAGCGGAGTGGGCTAGGCCACTGTCAAACATTTTCCGACAAGACCTAGCCACTCAATGTCGATAGAATGCTCCTACTTCTCAATTAATAAAACTAGGGAACGCCCATTGACATCATAGGTTGAACCTGTCAGTAATTCTTCCGCACCGGGAGCATTAAAATTGTCCTGACTTTCCATAAAGCCGGCGGTATCGGCGACTCGATACCATTGCTTACCCGGAAGATTCGGGGGCAGTGTTGCCTGGATATTCCCCGACCAACTATTGTAGGCGACATAAATAGATTGTCCGCCGTCTCCCAATTCCGAGCCATCCAAACGATAGGCCAGAAAATGCTGGTTCGGATCCGAGAAATAATTGCTATCCGGTTCATTTCCATCACTTCGCAACCAAGTGAGGTCTTTTAAGCCATTGCCATTATTATCTGTCCCTCGAAAGAAATCGGCGGGACGTAAAGCCGGATGGGCATTGCGAAAAGCCAGTAACTTCTGACTGTAGTTAAAGAAATGGGGATACTCCTTGATATTGTCATAGTCGAGCCAATTGGCGGCAGAATCGACGTTGTACATATTGTTATTGCAGTACTGGGTACGATACATCTCATCTCCTCCCGTCATCATTGGAACACCTGCCGAAAGCATCTCAAGGGCGAGAGCAGTGCGAGTGGCTTGTCGCTGAAGTGAGGGATCTCCTCCCTGATCCCAGGACAAATTATTATCGGTTCCTCCGTCAGATGGTCCCTGATCCCAAGTTAGTTGGCTGTTGGTTTTCTGGTTACAGTTATAGACATCCCGCAAGGTAAATCCATCATGGGCGACGATAAAGTTGACCGAATGCCAAGGCTTACGACCATCATCCTGAAATAGATCCCTCGAGCCGGCAAAACGGGTTGCCAATTCGTTAGGGGGAACGTTTTCAACTCCTAAGCGGTTTTGGACTTTACGGAAACTATCGCGGAACTTATCATTCCATTCTGCCCAACCACTAGGGAAGTTCCCCATCTGGTAGTTAGTGACGGCCCAAGGTTCTGCAATCAAGTCCGCCCCATTTCCTCCATTGGCAGGACGTACCGGCAATTCCTTAACCATGCGATTGAGGGCATTTTCCGGGTTGAATTTGTTAAATTGAAAACATCCCCGCTGGCAGTCGTTGCCAATCACCGGCGCGAGGTCAAATCGGAATCCATCTACTCCCAGAGTATCTTTCCAGTAGGCCAGGGAATCAATAATCAAATCCCGCACCACAGGATTGCCCGTGTTCAAATTCGGCCCGACCCCGTTATCACTGTAGTAGTAACGCACGTCGTTGCTGAGTTCGTAATAGGTGGGGTTGTCTAAACCTCGCATCGTGAAAATGGGGGAAATATTTCCCGTTGAATCTACGCCTTCTTCCCCTGTATGGTTATAGACTACATCCACATAGACTTTCAGTCCCTGTTCGTGGAAGGCTTTAGTCATCTGCTGAAATTCTTGGGTCGGCCCCCCCGGAGTTTTATCGGCAGCATAGCGGCGATCCGCTGCAAAGTAGTTATAGGGGTCATATCCCCAGTAATTATCTCCAGCCGTAGAAGCGATCACATCATTGGTGTCATTTTGCATCGAT
Source organism: Microcystis sp. BLCC-F209 (assembly GCF_041928595.1). NCBI lineage: Bacteria > Bacillati > Cyanobacteriota > Cyanophyceae > Chroococcales > Microcystaceae > Microcystis > Microcystis sp. BLCC-F209. Next base: position 14,438 of record NZ_JBHFLL010000015.1, on the reverse strand, counting down.
TGCAGGGGCAGAAATTCCACGGCTGTCACCCCTAAATCTTTGAGATATTTGGCCTTGAGTGCCGCTCCGGCATAAGTTCCCCGCAGGTTTTCGGGAATGTCCGGATCGTTTTCCGTTAACCCCCGCAGATGAACTTCATAGATAATCTCATCTTTGAAGGGACGAGTCGGTTTATTGCCGATGTCAGCTTGAGCGAGCGGCAGGACAATCCCTTTCGGTGCTTGGCTTCCCGTGTCAAAGGCCCGGTATTCTGGACCTGAGACATAAATCCCCCCATTGGTCTGCCCGGTGGCGGTGGGAATTAGGCGATCGTGGCTTACCTCCACTGCATAAGGATCTAAGAGGAGTTTATTCGGGTTAAAGCGGTTTCCTTGACCGTCCACATCCCGCACAAACCCAACGGTCGATCCTTGAGTCCAAGAGGGATCGTAAGTCCAATTCGGACCCCAAGCGCGATAGCCGTAGTAGATGGTATCTGTTATCCCGTTGGCTTTCAGGGTTGATACGGGTACGCTAACAGACCAAATTTTGCTACTGCTATCTTGGGTTAAAGGAAGTTTAAATTTTTCCGCTGCGCCCAAATTCTGGTCGTAGAGCCAAACTTCCAGGTGAGTGGCGGCATTAGAATAGACGCGAAAGGTGACATTATTTTGGGTTGCGTCGAAAGTCGCCCCCAGGTTGTTAGCTCCCACTGCTAGAGCCGGTTCGATGAGAGAGGGGATGGCAAAACTTAACACCAGGGATAACAGTGCTGCTAAGAGCCAATGCTTGGGGGAGGAAAATTTCCCTCTGTTATTTGAGTGAGGATGCCATGCCAATGAGAGTCGAGCGTAATTCATGTTTTTCCACCTCGAGCTAATCTTTTTCAACGCCTAAGAGATTTGGTCTGGCTCAACGACATTAGCGTCTAGGAAAGCCTTTTTCACCTGCTCGTTAGCTCCCTCGACGGAGAGGGTAAAGCTGCCGCCTGTTTCACGAGTACGCCGACGAATGTAATAGGTTAAGTAGCGCAGGGCTTCGTCAGAGATGGATGTCAAACTTGAGGCGACGAGAACTACTTTTTGTGCCTGTTGGATTTCTAGGCGGTTAAACTCTTGTTCCAGTTCGCCGATTGCCCACGAGTCTCCTTGATCGATTTCTCCGGTTAAATCCACTTTGGCAACGCCCTCGCTGAAGTCTAACAGAGCCGCTTCAAAAGTAATACCTGTCGGATAGATCAGCACCCGGATTTTCTTGTTGTCGTAGTTGCTCGGAAGCTTGACAGTCAATGCTTTGGCATCAAAGTCATCATAGCGCGCCCCCTCAATCCAGACTTGTTTAATATAAATACTGTCGGGAGGCAGGATATCGGGAGCTACCCGCAGAATGCGATCGGGGAAGCCGCCGGGGACGGGCTTGAAGTAGAAATCCATCGGCTCTTTGAACAGCAGCAAATTGGTATAGACGGCCGCTAAATAGCACAATTCAAAGGAGTGATAGCCGGACATGGAGTGGCTGCCTTTGCCCCATTCTGTTCCCAGCAAATACGGGATTCCATTAGCCAAGACATTGAAATAGACTCCTCCCGCTTCGTGATCGAGGAAGTAGGCATTATAGAAGGCTGTTCCTTCCCGGGCATAGCGTAAAAATTCGGCATTTTCCCGATAGACTCCCGACAAAATGTAATAGGCTAAAATGCCCTGTTCCATTTGCCACCAAGCTTTGCGATCGTGCCAGAAGTATTTATAGAAATTGCCCGCTTTTTCTTGCCGATCCTGCATATCGTACCAACCGCCCCGTTGACGGTCAGAGCCGACTTGAGCAATGGTGTTGCCAATCTTGTTAGCAAAGTCTTTATATTCTTGCTTGTTTTTTAGTCCGTACATCCGGGTTAAATTCCAAGCAATCTTGAGGTTGTGACCAACAACGGCTTTGTTGGGCTGCTCTTGCTTACTGTAATCTGGCGACCAGTCATCATTGAATTTTTCTTGCACAAAGGGACTGTTCTGGTAATCTTGAAAATGCTCGGTTATAGTATCAAAGGTTTCTTCGAGAAACTCCGCGTATTCTTCTTTGCCAGTTCCCAGCCAGAGGTTAATTAAATAAGCGGGAGCGTGGTCGCCCACAGAGTTCCAATTCTTCTTGGCTTCATTGTTGCGCGCTTTTAATATCTGGCCGTAGGGCTTAAGGGTAATGGGATCGATATGGGAATAGTAGCCCCCTAGTTTGGCATCTCGGAAGTAATCCTTAAATAACTTAACCGTCGCTTGAGCATCGGCGAGGATTTTCGGATCGCCCGTGACTCGGTAAGTCTGAACAGGACCTGCTAAGGCATAAATCTGCTCATAGCAAGGAATGGCATCAAAATCTTGCCAAAACTCCGAGGCAAAGACTTTATCCTCCCGTCCGTTCGCTTGGCGATCAACGGCATGATACCAGTAAACAATACCGGCATTTTTATCTTCAAACCGCAGGTGATCCCGCAGGTATTCAGTTCCCTTGTTAGCGGCTTCCAGATAGCGATCGTCCCCCGTCATTAAAAAGGCTGTGGCAAAACCATAGACGAGGCGAGAAATTGTATCGGTTTCTTGTCGGCCACTTTTTTGTTTTTCTCCCGTAACCCCTAAATTAGTGCGGTAGAGAGAATAGTCAATATTAAGCTTGCCGTCAGGAGTGCCAAACTGAGACTTGAGATAAAAGTCTCCTAATTGCTTGATTTGAGTGATCCACCAGTTTGGTTGTTCAAAGACATAGTCATTGCTATAGTCATCGGAGCGTCCAATAAAGTTGATCTGTTTGGCCTCAAACCGATACTGATGGTTATCGAGGGGATAAAAGATCCCATAAGCAAAAATAAACCGCCCCCGCTGACCTTGTTGCTTGGGTTGGCCTGATTCAATCAGGTCTCGCATCGCCCCCGTTGCATCCTGATAGGCTTGTCCAAGATTGCGAATCAGTTGCGAGTAGGTATTCGAGGTCAGATAGATGGTATATTCGCGATCATCGGAAGTTTTCAGACCAAAGGAATCGGTGGTTTTGTCATAGCTGGTAATGTAGCCAGCGATCAGGTCTGAGAAGGTAAAATCAACAGCGTTAGCCATGGTGATTGCTCCTAAAAATAGAGGGTGGATAATTGATAAATTGATAGGCGGTGAAGGATCTCATGATTTACCAAATACCGCTATATTCTTGATCAGCGAAATTCAGGTCCGATAATCCAGTGTTCATCAGTCACCATTGTGTGGATGTATTTAGATTCAAAAAGATCGGCAAAGTCGGGCAAGATTTTCTGTTCATACTCGGTGGATTTATAGGCTTTTTCCAGTTTTTGAATGTCATCAAACCAGAGCATTGAAACACAATCTAGTAAGGATTCTCCAATCCCATAAAAACTATCCCTGACATGGCATTGAAAATAACGGCGAAGCCCTGGAATTTTCATGACTTTGGCGCTATGACTTCCTAGCATTTTCTGGCGAAATTCTTCTAAAGGCATTCCCGCTTTGCGTTTAACGAGTATCAAGAGTTTTACCATCGTGGATTCCTTTTGTAAAGGCGGCCCCTCCATCAAGACGTGAGTATTAGTATCTAATCCTACGGTACGCCAGAAGGCAGCCCAGTTGGGTTCATCTAGTCGGGCTCCTGCTAAGAACTCTTTTGACTGGAGAGATGCGAGTTGTTCTTGTTCGTTCTCTAGCCAAATTTCAGCAACACCACTAAAGAGCGGCTCTTCTGGTTCCGAACCAAAAGGAATACGAGTATCGACCATATAACGCCTGATTTGAGGAATTTTGCTGGCGTAATAAACTGCGTGGAAATTAACCCAGTAGTTTTGAAATTCCTTTTCACTCATACCGGGCTTGGGATGAGCAAAGATCAGTTGATGAATCATATTCCTATTCTCATAGTACAGGACAAAAAGTTGGAAAAGTAGGTGAGGGTTAGCATTCATTCATAGGCTGTTTTTCCGGCCAGATTCTCCCAAGCGGCAATATCCTCTTGCAGTTTGGCGATTTTACCCCGCATCACACCGATGGCATCACCACCTAATGGTAAGTGTAGAGGAGAATGATCAGATTTCAGAACTTGGACAATAAGGTCTGCCCCCTTATCAGGATCATTAGGTTGTTTTCCCGTCAAAGATCCGAATAAATCCCGCAATTTGGACGCAGGAGTACCTACATATTCCGGCAGAATTTTCGCCGTTGAAGAAGCTTTAGCAGGAAACTCCGTACGAAAAATTCCTATGGTGAGGACGGTGGTTTTAATGTTGAATGGTTCTAATTCTTGAGCTAAGACTTCTCCAAGTATGTCTGTCGCTGCTTTAGCCGCACAATATACTCCTAACCCTGGATAACCTATAAAACCGCCAACGGCGGAGAATTGGAGTATATGACCGGATTGCTGTTGACGCATCGTGGGTAAAACTGCTTGAATTAGGCGAAGTCCACCGAAGAAATTCACATCAAAAATTCTCTTGACTTCTTCCTCGCTTGTCTCTTCGACCGCCCCCACCATACCAGAACCAGCGTTATTGGCTAAAACATCAATACGTCCAAAACGATCAAGAACTTTTTGCACTCCAGACTCAACAGCATCATGATCGGTAATATCCATTTCAACTCCAAAGGCTTTGAGAGTGTTTAAGTCCTCAAATTGAGCAATCTGTTCTCGATTACGCAAGGTACCAGCCACATAAGCTCCTTCTGTGAGCAGTTTTTTAGCCAGTGCCAAACCTAAACCAGCGGACACTCCTGTGATGAGAACTACTTTGTCGTTGAGATTATTTGTCATGATTTTTGGGTAAAATTTTCGAATTAAGTGATCATGGTTTAGGGGTCAAAAGGGTTGAGTAAAACCTATATGATTGGTTCCAGACCAAGTTGTCTCAGAAAGTCGAATAGATCGAAGTACAGATGATATTCAACGATTAGGCCATCTTCAAATCGCCACACATCAACCGCCGAGACATCAAGGGTTCTGCCTGTAGGAGCAATTTCTCCACTTGGTAAAACTAAGGGGCCGGTGTGGGTTCCCGTAGCGTGTAATTCAAAAGCTAATGTCTGTCCAGACTCAGCAGATAGACCCCAAATTTCATGAGTAAAGTCTGGCAGAGCCTGGAAGTGCATCAACATCCATTCCCGGTAAGCTTCACCCCCAGTAAAAGAGCCGATGGGGGTGCGTATATCTGCCGATGGGCTAATCATTGCCACCACCTCGTCCATGTTCTGAGCATTGAGAGCGGTAAAGAAATGTTGAGCTTTTTCCAGTAAAAACATGACAAGAAGTCTCCTTCAATACTTAACTTATGAGCAATTAGGGTTTAAAAAACTCAAAAGATTACTTTTTTAAGCTTTTAAAACTGGGAAATATGATCAGGTCATGGGATGTTTTCTGAGAAAGTTTAAAGCCGCTTTTCCTACCTCCATAGGATTCATGCTTTGCATCCCGTGAGTAGCATTCATAATGCCAGCTCGTTCAGCTTGGGGTAGCCATCTCATAAGAAACTGTTGAGCTTCTCGAAAACCGGGCATAGCGGCCTCACTATCTAGACCCATCACAGCTAAGACTGGCATTTTAGGCTTATTCTTGACTAATTCGTCTGCTTTTGACATTCTAAATCCCCAATTGACAATGGCTGGAAAATCTATGGTAAAAGCTATATCGGCGGCGACTGCAACTCTATCCCAAACATCCAGGGGATTTGTCATCTCCACAGCCCCAAGGAAACTAGGACCGCAGACATCCTCCATATAACGTTGAGCAGCCCCTAGTTTATCCCCTGCTTGAAACATTTCCATAGCTCGATTAAAGGCTCTGGAGTTGGCTTCTACCGCAGCTGGAGATTCTCGGTTAAAGTAAGGTTCAAGAAGTATAGCAGAATGTACTATATCGGGATAGGAAAGCATTAATTGAAAACCAATCACACCGCCAAAGGAAAAGGCAAGAACATGGGCTTTCTTAATACCTAAATGTTCTAGTAATTCTTTAGCCTGTTGCGCCCCTTCTTCAATACTTAAGCTATCCTTTTCTAAGGTGCTGCCATTATAACCAGCCCGGTAATAACTAATGAATTGGTAATCTTCAAAAAGATCAGGATAGAACTGTAGAGGGGTTATAAGACTGTCAGCAATGTTGGTACCATGAATACAAAGTACAGGTTCACCCTTGCCAATAACTGTATATCTGAGTTCTGCATTACTAACCTTTGCTCTCAGATTATGTTCAATTGACCAATCCCTACCAATATACATGATTGCCTCTGGTAAAATAATCAACGTTACAGAAAATAGCTAGGAAGCAAGCACTTCCTGCAGAATTTCACCCATAACTTCTCCATCTCGAGGAGTTAGGGAAAAGGTGGTTAGGTGGCCAGAAACTCCGCCGATTTCCCGGAATTGGGCATTAGGAATCCTTTGGGCGTCGACCTTGCACTCTTCAGGTTGAAACATTCTGTCACCAGTAAAAGCAAATACAAACATCTTTGCTTTGATTCGGCCAAGAGCTTCGGCTAAATCACCACCTCCACTGGGATCGGCAGTGATAGTTTTACGTGCTTGTGCCACTAGATTGTTAGGGTCTAATGGCAACCAAAAAGCTTCCCAGAATCGGACTACGAAATCATTCACAGAAGCAAAGCCAAGAGAACGCCAGACCTCATCTCTGTAGAAGCCGACCTGTGGTAAAGTCATCGCCGCCCCATGGCCGACATGACGTAGGGCAGACTGTAAAGCTTGAGGATCGTTATAAAATCCATCATTCCATGCTGGATGAGAGGTTATTGGCTCCTCAATCACAGTCCGCAACCAAATCAAAGTCCAAGGGGAAGGTTTCGCGGCACCAGCGATGGAAGCGGCACGTTTAACCATATCTGGGAAGCGCACTGCCCACTCATAGGTCTGTAAAGCTCCCACCGACCAGCCTAAAACCAGCTGTAGTTCTCGAATGCCGAAAACTTCGGTTAAGAGTCGATGTTGTGCGATGACATCATCGGCAATATGGGTTTCTGGAAATGCCCCTTTTTGAAAGGGCATCGGAGTATTACTGGGGGAGGATGACAATCCGCCTGCAAATAGTGCTGGCAAGATAATAAAGTATTTACGCGGGTCAAGAGGACGATTTTCGCCAATATACATCTCTAAAGAGTCTGGAGAACCCGCCAAAAAATGGGGAAAAAGAATAGCATTATCCTTAGCTTCGTTTAACGTCCCATGAGTTCTATAGGCGAGTTTAGCGTTAGGAAGTGTCAGTCCACTGATTAGGCGGAAGTCTCCTAAATCAAAGATTTCCAGGGATTTTTGCTCTGTCATGTTTTTACTTATTGTCAGTTAGTGAATTTGTTGTTTGATTAAATCTGCTGCTTTTTCCCCAATCATGATGATGGAGGTGTGAGGGTTAGCGGATGGAACGGTAGGGATAATCGAACCATCTGCTACTCGTAAACCTTCTACTCCATAGACCTTTAAACAAGGATCAACAACGGACATATTGTCGATTCCCATTTTGCAAGAACCAACAAAGTGATAGTAAGAACCGAGATTATTAATGATCCAAGTTCTCAATTCTTCATCGGTTCGCACATCCCGACCTGGATTGATTTCTGTGAGTCCTAATTTGGCAAAGGCTTGGGTTTGGTAAATATCCCGGGCAATTTTAACCATAGTCACAATCCGATCAATATCTGCTCTTTCCGCTCCATAGTTGGGATTAACTAAAGGATTTACTAAAGGATCACTACTGGCTAGACGAATCCACCCACGAGATAAGGGAGAAACTAACCCAGGCAAGGCTAAAATGATCCTTGGATCAACTAATTGAGCCACTGAGGGAACGGGTTGATTGGTTTGAACCCTTTCAATAACATTTTGAAAAAATCCTTCTCCAAAGGGGGCCCGGTGAACAATACAGATCTCCAAGTCAGGCACAATTAAATCGGGTTGAGATCCCCAGAAAAGAGCTGCTTCTGTCATATTTTCTTGGGGATCTGAGCCAGGTTCTGCCATCATTCCCATCGGTCCAATCATCAGAGGATGATCATGAAAGTTTTCCCCTACACCGGGTAAATCTACGACCACTGGAATGTTAAATTGAGCTAGATGCTCAGGTTGGCCAATTCCCGAAAGCATTAGCAGTTTAGGTGATTGAATCGCTCCAGCACAGACAATCACTTCTTGATTAGCTCTAGCGGTCTTTAGGATGCCATCTTGCCAATATTCAACCCCAACACAACGATTATTTTCGATTAATAGCCTTGTGGTTTGGGAATTAGCACTTAGGGTGACATTGGAGCGTATTAAGGCTGGCTCTAGATAAGCATTTCTCGCTCCACAGCGCTTGCCATCCTTGATGTCTATATGATGCCAACCTGCGCCAAATTCCTGGACATTAAAATCTTCCACTAATGGATAACCCATTTCTACACAGGCATCAATAAAAGTTTGTGAGACTGGGTTGCCTTCAACTTGGGCATTGATAACATTAATGGGTCCCTGTTTTCCCGCCGTTGGATTGGTGTTATCTTGTTGATTTTCTAGTTTTTGCAGATAGGGCAAGACATCTTTAAAAGACCAACCAGCACAACCATTATAAGCCCAGTTATCGTAATCTTGAGGTCTGCCTCTGGTATGGATCATGTGATAAATGTTAGAGCTGCCGCCGATGAGTTTCCCTGATGCACAATAAACTTGTCTGTTATTCAGACCAGGCTGAGGAACACTCATATAAGCCCAGTCTATTTCTGTGAGCAAGAGTTCATTCCAACGATAGGGAATGTCAACGGCTTCTATAATTTTAGTTCCTCCAGCTTCAAGAATTAAGACGGTGGCATCAGCAATTTCGCTTAAACGATAGGCAATGGTGGAACCTGCTGTCCCTGAACCGACAATAATGAAATCAAAACTATCTGCCATAAATTTATTCCTTGTATCTTGAGATTTTTTTGAGATTTAATATTTATTTTGATTACTGCTTCTGAAGAGTAATAATCATATCAGCAGCTTTTTCTCCAATCATAATGACAGGAGCGTTAGTATTTCCACTGGTAATAGTTGGCATAATTGAAGCATCAGCAACTCTTAGTCCTTCTATTCCATAAACTTGCAATTGAGGATTGACTACCGCTAAGTGATCCCTACCCATTTTACAGGTTCCAACTGGATGCCAAACTGTTGAGCAAACTCGCCGAATATATGCGCTCAAATCTGAGGAACTTGTCACCGATGGTCCGGGGGCTAATTCTCGTCCTCGAAACTCATTAAAGGGAGAAGTATCAACTAATTCTCGGGCTAGTTGTATTCCTCTAATGAAAACATTGATATCTGTTTCACATTGTAAATAATTGGCCTGAATAACTGCTAAGTCTTGAGGATTATTAGACCTCAAAGAGATAGTGCCTCGACTTTGGGGTTGGGCAACAATGGGAGCAAAGGTAAATCCAGACCCGTCTGTGCGATATTCTGGTTCGATAAATTGAACTGGACCGAAAAAGAACTGAAGATCTGGTGAAGCGGAAGTGATTCCACTCCGAGTCCAAGTAAACAAACCAGCTTCAGAAAGTAGGTTCGGTAAAGGTTGTTCTTGTTTACATTCATATCCAACTCCTAATAAAAGATGATCTTGTAAATTTTGTCCGACTCCAGGTAAATCGACAATGACTGGGATGTGATGGGCTTTTAAGTGTTCAGCCGGGCCGATTCCAGAGAGCATTAATAGTTTAGGAGACTCGAAAGAACCACTACTAATAATGATTTCTGATTGGGCTTTAACTTGATGAAGTTTCCCCTCTTGCAAGTATTCAAGCCCGATCGCTTTATTTGCCGATATTAAAATCCGAGTGACTAAAGCTTTTGTTTCTACGGTTAAATTGGGGTTCCCTAAAATTGGGGTAATAAAAGCTACAGCAGTGCTACAACGTTGATTATCTTTGGTTCGGGTGGATTGATAGAAAAATGCTCCGTTTTCCTGTTGTTGACCATTACAGTCCCATCCGTTACCCTGATAACCTAGTTCCACTGCTGCGGCGACAAAAGCCTGAGAAACGGGGGAAGGATTGGCATAATCGATCACGTTTAATACGCCACCACTGCCCCTATATTCTGGTGATCCACCTTGATAATTTTCTGACTTTTTGAAGTAGGGTAAGACATCTTGATAACTCCAGTTTTCATTGCCCAAACCATTCCAGTGATCATAGTTACGACGATTTCCCCTGATGTACATCATGGCATTAACTGATGTACCACCGCCAAGAACTTTTCCCTGAGCAATAGAGATTTTACGATTATTCAAATAGGGTTCTTCTTCTGTTGAGTATCCCCAGTCTGTTGTGCCACTCCACAGGGAAGTCATTGACTGAATATCTGTGTTATGGATAGTAGGGTTATTATCAGCATCTCCTGCTTCTAATAGTAGAACGTGACAATCAAGGTTTTCAATAAGTCGATTGGCAATCACACATCCAGATGCCCCAGCACCGACAATAATATAATCAAAGGCCTTTTCAAAGTTCATTTTTTAGCTCCCTATCACTTTTTCCAGATCTTGGTCAGATAAACTACCAATCACATTATCAACCACAAATTCCAGATAATATTTACCCCACATAGTTTCCCACAAGCTAAAAGCTAAGTCAAACTTTTCTCCTCGTTTATCTGCGAGTAAGTTTTCCAGAACCCACACAAAATCATCAAACTCTCTTTGAGTAAAATCATATCTTTGCTGGGCATACCTCATCACTTCGTCTTTTTCTTTTACCTTCAACTCATTTTTTAACAAAGAATCTTCAGCAAGAGCTTTTAAAAAGTTGCAAACTTCTCTTTTAGACATAGATTAACTCCTTAATCAATAACAATTGTATGATCAATAGGTTGAATTAACTGCTCTAATTCTTCCTCACTTAAGCCACTAAGAAGATTGTCTATTATGTATTCTAAACGATATTTACCCCACATTTTTACCCATAAACTACTATAGGGGCCAAAGTCTTCTCCTAATTTCTCTCTAATTATCTTTATTTCCATTGCCGCTATCACCTGAGACAATTGCTCAAACGTAAACCTTTGTCCGATATTTTCAGCATGAAACAGCAATTCTGCTAAATTTCTTGTCTTAAACTTTTCTCTCAATTCAGAATCGTTGAGTAGTAAGTTCAAAAAGGCGGCTACATTTTCCTGAGACATAAATACTCCCTATCGATAAAATTTGATTGTTCTTTGTTGTTACCCAAAGTTAATCTCAATACCTAGTCTCCTTGGCGTGACTTTAACTTAGAGCATCAGTGATTTTAGGGTCATTCCCCATCCCCTGCATCCATCCAGGATAGATAGGAGAATGTGTCGTCATTTCATCAATCGCCACTACCTCTTCTGCTGTCAGGTTAACCTCAACGGACTTCAAATTGTCCTCTAATTGCTTCATGTTATTAGCTCCAATGATGACAGAGCTTATGAAGGGCATTGACGTACCCAGCCAGAGCTTGAACCTATTTGACCCCAATTTTTTCAGGATTAACATCACCTTCTAAAACCACGTCTATCAGAAACGGTCCTGGATGGTTTAACATCTGTTCAATAGCACTAGCTATATCAGCAGGTTTTTCGACTCGAACCCCCGGTACTCCCAGAGATTGGGCGATAGAGGCAAAGTGAATATCTGGCTTAGATAAGTCGAAACTCAAGGGATAGTCTCGCTCTGGAATATTTCTTTCCTGCCAGTAAGCGTCTATGTTCTCCTGTAAAATGCGATAAGAGCGGTTATTGCAGATCACAAACTTGACATCAATGTTATGACGGGCGGCCGTCCAGAGTGCCTGAATGGTGTACATGGCTCCCCCATCCCCGGCAAATCCAATCACGGTTTTATCGGGATGAGCTAATTTAGCCCCAATCGCCCCCGGAATGCCGACTCCCAATGATCCCCCACGGGTGACAAAGTAGTGTCTTGGTTTGGTAGGTGGGAAATAACGGGTTATAGCAGGGGAGTTAGTAATTGCTTCATCAAAGATGACTGCATCTTCGGGAAGTTTGGCGGCTAACTCTTCCATAAAGCGAGATAGATGTAAGGGGACATGATCTCGAATTTGGCGATCAGCGTCTAATTGGCGTTGATGGTTTTGGGCTTTAGCTTGGCCGATAGCTTCTGTTCTCGCTTTGGCTGCCGCTTTCTGTTCTGGGTTGAGTATTGACTCTAACATGATTGCCAATTTAGCCAAGGTCAATTTGGGATCACTAACTACCCCTATATCTACAGGGTGGTTCTTGGCAATTTCGTAAGCATTGAGATCAATGTGCAGAACTTTGGCTCCAGGTGCAAAGATATCGCCTAAGTCAGGAAAGACTTCGGGCAACATATAAGTGCCAACAACTAAGTTGACATCACCCTTAGTAGTAATAGGTTTACTGGAATAGCCAAACATATGGCCAGTAGAACCTTGATAAAGGGGATGAGTATAACTCATGTTTAAGTCGCCAATATCAGCCCCCCAGACTTCGGCTCCTAAGAGTTCAGCCACTTGGGTAAGTTCAGCCTGTGCCTCCGAAAAAGACACCCCATCTCCGACAAAAATCATCGGTTTTTGGCTTGAGGCCAAAATCTCCGCCATTTCTTTGACCAAAACCTCATCGGGGATTACCCGGGTCGAGGGTAAAGAAGTCGGTCTGACCGGTTCCACTGTAGGTGCGTCTAAAATATCTACGGGAAGGCAGACATACACTGGCCCCATGGGGGGAGTAGTGGCAATTTTGACCGCTCTTCGCAGTACCCGCAATAGAGAGGAGGGTTCCATCACTAGGGTTGACCATTTGGTGACAGGTTCGGCAAAGGCTAATAAATCCCCTGCCATTTGGGCATCCATTGCCTGATATTTAATTCCTGCATCCCCACCAATAACCACTAGGGGAGAATGCCCCCGTTTGGCTTGATATAAGGCACCGATCGCATTTCCCAAACCTGGTGTACTGTGAATTTGCACTAGGGCAGGTTTTCCTGTTGCCCTTGCATAACCATCGGCCGTCATGACCGCTACGGATTCTTGCAAAGTGAGGATATATTTGAGGTCTGGATAATCGCCAAGGGCATCGAGAAACCCTTCTTCCGATGTACCCGGATTACCAAACATATAAGTGAATCCATCTGCCAGAAATTGTTCTAGTATGGCGAAACGCCCTGTTTTCCCTGCCATGATTTTCTCCAAGTCTGTTTTGAGTTATCAGGTAGATGATTACCAACCGTAACGCCTTAGACCATGCTCCAGAACCTGGATAATTAGTTCTCCTACGAGTTTTGAATCCTGGGTAGAGCGACCGGTTAAAAATGGGTAATCAAGGATTGTTGAAAGAGTATGCCCAACCCCTCCGTGATACTGTCCCTCTGGTCCAACCGCATCTCGGAGAATATATTCTAGGGGATAGAAGGGAGGTCCAAAATTAGCGGAGGTATTCATCGGCTTTCCATCGAAGCCATACATCTGGGCAAATCCTGTACTGTCTTTATAGTCGTATTCACGAGCATGACCCGTAACGTGTTTACCCCAAATAATGCTTTTTCTTTCCGTCCAATCGCGAGCGAAGGCTAAACAAGTCACAGCGTAACATTCGGCGGTGATTAACTTACCCTGAGAGAGAAATCCGAGAATCACGTCATGTACTCTCTCATTGTTCACCATATCGACCATCGGGCCAGACCCACCCACCATCACCAGTGCGTCGTACTGTTCTAATTCTTTCCAACACTGCTCCCGTTTATTATAGTAAGCTTCTAGCTCATGCCCAAAATTGGGGCTGTTGAAATAGGGCATTGCCGGAAACCAGTTAGAAAGATCGATCGGCTTTGCCAACAAATCCGACTGTTCAATTTCTCTTGTCCGTTTGGCGTAGTGAGCACTCGTGACATACTTATCCAAGGGGGGATCGATAAAAGTTTCATCCATACTGGGGGGTAAGGCCACAGGTTTGCGCCCTTTGGGGGTGGCAAAGTCGATGATGTAACCAGCTTCGTTCAATACATCATAGGGACCGACCAATTCTTCACCCCAATATCCCCATTCGGAGAGGATAACTAGAACTTTTTTTGACATGAATTTTTCTCCTTTTCTGCCGACGAGGGAACTGATAAAAGCCACAACCCGATGTAGCCTTGGCTAGACAAGGGGTAGCGATCATTCCTGTGAGCTTCAGGTCTAGATAAACTAATTTATGGACTCAGACTAACACAGAGAACCGAGGAAGCGTAGAGAGTTTAGGTAAATTTTTGTAACCTGTCTATGAACTTTAATAAATAACCGTTAAGTTATACTAAATCTTGTTTTGAAAAGCTGATAACAATGGTTCTTCGGTTTGTCCTATGCAATGGAGGGGGTTATAAGGAATGAAACCCTTATAGAGACAGGCGTTGCTGCGATTTTTGTCAACTGTTTTCGATCTAGAGCGAACTAATCAATTAAATCTATTGCCAGATAAGGATTG
>NZ_JBHFLL010000149.1:0-1259 GCF_041928595.1 Microcystis sp. BLCC-F209 | reverse complement strand
AATCCCTCCCCAAGTAGTCTAGTTGGTGGCTTAGGTAATGATATTCTAGTGGGTGGCGCTGGTAACGATACCCTCAATGGTGCTGCTGGAACCGATACTTTAACCGGTGGGACGGGGACAGACATCTTCATTTTCCAATTTGGCCAATCTACCATAGCAGCAAGCGATCAAATTATGGATTTTGCCATCAATACTGATAAAATTGACTTATTAACTCAAGGTGGACTTCCCATGAGTGCGCCTAGCAGTTTCAGTCGCGCTGCTGATAGCACTGCTACCACTTTAGACAATTTAGTCAATCAGGTATTTACTGATGCCAATGGAGCGACTACAGGTAATCAAGGATTAGGGATTAATAGTGCAGCCTTAGTGCAAGTAACAACCGGTGCAATAGCTGGAACTTACCTCGTTATTAATGATAGCACGGCTGGCTTCCAATCCAGCAATGATTTATTAATAAATATCACTGGATTTACTGGTACTTTACCTGCTTTAGGAAGCATTCCAGTGGGTAATTTCTTTGTTTAATTAAGTAGGCGTAGGGTGCGTTAGGCGGCTATCAATTCCGTCAAAAAACCAAAATTAACAAGCCGCCGTAACTCACCACCTCTATTATTAAATCGGTGCGTTACGCTATCGCGCTTCACCCCCTAGGAGTAAGCGGACAACTCAAATGAACCCAACAACCGCCAATTATGATGAACCCTGGAAAGAAGCATTAAGTCACCTAGAAAACGGGTTTCTTCAAGAAACTATTTAGAAACCCGTTTTCTCAAAGAAAACGGGTTTCTGGACTTTAAGAAAAATAAGTTGGATTTAAAGTTTGAAGGATTAAAGTTTGGTAAGTTTATTGACAAAAATAATCTGTCAATAGATATTGACGAATTAATTATAATTATCAAAAATCATTCTCAGAAACTGTCCTTAGATGAACAGCAAATTAAACAGGATTTATCGGACGCACTCTGTAAAGTTTTAGGTACATTGAATGCTACTGATGTTAAAAAAGAAGACTTGGAAAGAGACTTAAGATTAGCTTATGAGTTATCTTATTTTTATCAAACACAAATATATCAACTAATGGTCAATTGGCAATCTAATCATCATCCTTATAAAATATTGGCTCTCCCAGCTTTGGTGGGTAAAATGTATTCTAAGATACATTTCTCAAGAGCGAGGGGGTGGAACGAACCACAAAGACACAAAGGACACAAAGATCGATCGATCCTATGTCAATTAAACTTATCACACAGAACCTA
>NZ_JBHFLL010000148.1:0-23340 GCF_041928595.1 Microcystis sp. BLCC-F209 | reverse complement strand
ATTTAAATTAACATTCCGCAATATTTATAAATTCTTAAGAATTAATTGAGAAAGATTTTTATTTAACAACGATGTTATGATAGTTACAGCGATTTGATAGAATTTCATAATGGGTTATTCTGTGCTTTTTTGGGCAGCAATGGTTAAAACCCTTGCCACACCTAGAAGGTGATCCTAATTAAGACGGGTAAATCAGTCAATTTCACCGGCAACGATGATCTTTTTTTTGTGTAGTTTTATTGCAAAAAAAAAGTTTTTTTGACAAAAAGCACAAAGTATGATATGAACACAAGGTATTTCTGGTTGCGAGTAATTATTGTAGAGAAGGGAGGAGGGAAGTGGGGAAGCTGTCTCATCACCCTATCACCCCAAAACCCTATCACCCTATCTCCTGCCTCCTGAATCCTGACTCCTGACTCCTGACTCCTGAATACTGACTCCTATCTCCTGCCTCCTATCTCACCATTGAGACAACTACTGTAACAACTCCCTGGGATCGGTGACTTCCCCTTTAATCGCTGCTGCTACCACCATCGCCGGACTCATCAACAAAGTACGCCCAGAAGCGGAACCTTGACGACCTTTAAAGTTGCGATTGGAGGAGGAAGCGCTGATCTGATCTCCCTGCAATTTATCGGGATTCATGGCTAAACACATGGAACAGCCAGCCTCGCGCCATTCAAAGCCCGATGCTAGGAAAATTTGGTCTAATCCTTCCGCTTCCGCCTGTTTTTTGACTCTTTCGGAACCGGGGACGATAAAAGCTTTCACATGGGGGGCAACACGATGACCTTGGGCAAATTTGGCCGCTTCGCGCAGATCACTGATCCGGCCGTTAGTACAGCTACCGACGAAGCAGACATCGATTTTTGTGCCTTTAATCGGGGTGCCGGGGGTGAGTTTCATGTATTGATAGGCTTCCTCTGCGATCGCTCTTTCCGTTGCCGGTAAACTTTCGGGAGTGGGAATGACTTCGTTAACTCCGATTCCTTGGCCCGGAGTGATACCCCAAGTAACTGTAGGTTCGATTTCGCCGGCATCAAAGACCACCACATCGTCATAAACTGCATCGGCATCGCTTTTAATGCTTTCCCACCAATTAACCGCACTTTCCCAGTCTTTAGGCGCAAAATCAAGACCTTTGAGGTAATCGTAGGTGATTTGATCGGGGTTGATATAACCACATCGGGCCCCACCTTCGATCGCCATGTTACAAATCGTCATCCTTTCTTCCATGGACATCCGTTCAATTGTACTACCTGCGTATTCATAGGCATAACCAACACCGCCTTTAACGCCCAATTGACGGATAATATGGAGAATTACATCTTTAGCATAGACCCCGGGGTTTAAATCGCCGTTTACCTCCACTCGACGCACTTTTAATTTCGATAGGGATAGGGTTTGGGTAGCAAGAACATCGCGTACTTGGGAAGTGCCGATGCCAAAAGCGATCGCCCCAAAAGCGCCGTGGGTGGAGGTGTGGGAGTCACCACAGGCAATCGTCATCCCGGGTTGGGTTAGGCCCTGTTCAGGAGCGATCACATGAACTATGCCCTGATTACCAGAACCGATGCCGTAGAAAGGAATATGATTGCTTTGAACATTAGTTTCGATCGCCCGGATCATTTCCTCAGCCAAATCGTCAAGGAAAGGACGCGCCTGATTTTCGGTGGGGACGATGTGATCGACGGTAGCAATAGTCCGTCCCGGAAATAATACTTTTAAACCCCTTTCTCTCAGCATCGAAAAAGCTTGGGGACTGGTGACTTCATGGACTAGATGCAGTCCGATAAATAATTGTGTCTGTCCACTGGGAAGAATCTTAACCGTGTGTGCGTCCCAGACTTTATCGAATAACGTTCTTGCGCTCATTGACCTTGGAATGATAGTCATCTCCTTGATCATATCAGCTAACCTGGTCCGATAAATATTAATTTTTTCTTTTCTCTTGGTTAGGAGGGATAATAGGTAAATAGTTCTGTTTTTGCTGGATTAAAACCATCAGTTTTTGAGTGAAACAAAGGACTTTCTAGGAGAGTGGGAAGTGAGGAGAAACAATCAATTTAAAAACTGATTTGGTCTAAGAATAACAAATTGGCGAACATATAACTAGCTATGAGGGAGAGCTTATAGAGGAGTTCCGCTTCTGTGTATCTGCCTTAGTATTTGTCTAAATCTACACATTTATCTAAGGGTAAAACATCTAAAGCTATAGACTCAAATTCCGTACTAAGACACCTTTCCCTAGGGATGACTAATATCTTAATCCTAGAATCTTTTGGTAACATTCGATGTTGAATATTGTCTTCAAGGTTTTGTAATTGGTCAGTAGCCATGGTAAAATAAGCTTAAATTAGCCAATTAATGCAATTATGATCTATCCATCTAGAAATGTCATTCCTTTGGCTGTCCCCCACTCACCAACACCCAACCCCCAACACCCAACACCCCAAGGATCACAGAAAAAGCCTAGCTCAATCTGGAAATTTTGATTATGATCATTAAGTGATTGACTTGTATTGTGATATAGATTCAAAGGAGAGACACGGTGTCCACAGAAGTGATCGAAAAGCGTTCCACAGCGACAATCCGTAAACCAGCGCCTCGTTATCGCGTTTTACTCCACAATGACGACTTTAACTCGATGGAGTATGTGGTTCAGAGTTTAATGCAAACGATCGCCGGTATGACGCAACCCCAAGCAGTTGATATCATGATGGAAGCGCACACGAATGGTACAGCCTTGGTGATTACCTGCATCCAAGAACACGCGGAATTTTACTGTGAAACCTTGAAAAATAAAGGTTTAACCAGCAGCATCGAACCCGATGAATAAAAGATTACGGGTAATTGCCACTTACCCAGTCCCCCTGCGACTGGGAATTTTTATTTTGCTCCTACTTTTTCTCTGGTTGCCGATCGCACTTCCCCTCTATCACTTTTTTGCCACTAATGCTAATCTGGTCTCAATTTTGACCCTTTCTGTTCTCTACCTGGAATTTTTGGGGTTATCCCATTGGTGGGGACGGACAATTTATGGCGATGAGGGATTAGCCGATTATGGGTTGATTTGGCGAAGAAAAACGCCGATCGAGTTAATTAACGGGTTAGCGATCGGTCTATTTTTTACTTTCTCGCTTTTTCTGTTCCAAGCGTTCCTAGGTTGGTTAAATTTCTTACCTGCAAATCCCCAGATCAGCAAAATCATCCTGGAGGGGTTTTTAGTCGCTTTAGCGGTGGGTTTTGCCGAAGAATTGCTATTTCGGGGCTGGTTACTGGGAGAATTAGAAAAGGATTATCGTCCCGCTATCGCTCTAGTGATTAGTGCCTTAATTTTTGCTCTTGCTCACTTTATTAAACCTTTAGCCGAAATTATCCGCACTTTTCCCCAATTTCCTGCCTTAGTCTTGCTAGGATTGATTCTCGGTTGGGCAAAACGCGCCTGTGGTGGTAGTTTGGGTAAAAGTATCGGTCTGCACGCGGGTTTAATCTGGGCATACTATATATTAAATGTGGGTCAGTTAATTAAATACACTGGTACTGTTCCCGATTGGTTAACTGGAATCGATAAAAATCCTTTAGCGGGAGTGATGGGTTTACTTTTCCTGACAATTCTCGCTATCTGGATCAGAAAAAAAGCAGTTTTGAGTGAACGATAGGGGATTAAATCAATTACTATAAAGGGGAAATTGCCCATGAGAGTTATAGCCGATGAATCGATTATTATCTTTTCTAGAATATCGCCCGCGTTTGCGTAATATCCTATCTTTTTGTTTCTCTCTTATCGTCATGCTGTTGATCGGTGTAGGCAAAGTCACAGCACAAGATTTAAATAATTCTACTCTGGATTTAGTTGCTAATCTCTGGATGTTAATAGCCGGCTCGTTAGTATTCTTTATGAATGCGGGTTTTGCCATGCTGGAAACGGGTTTTTGTCGTACTAATAACGCCACTAATGTCTTAGCTAAAAACCTAATTGTCTTCTGTGTTTCTGCCTTGGCTTATTGGATGTTTGGTTTCGGTTTAATGTTTGGCAATACATCAGCACTAGGGAATAGTTTCTCTGGTGATACAGGATTTTTCTTGGAAATTTTAACCCCCAATAATCAATACAGTCAATTCCAAGAACTGTGGACAGGTCGTTCAATTGCCACTTTATTTTTCTTTCAATTAACTTTTGCGGGAACTGCGGCGACCATTGTATCGGGAGCAGTGGCAGAAAGGGTTAAATTTTGGGCATTTTTGCTATTTAGTTTCTTTTTAGTTGCTTTTTCTTATTCTCTGACAGGACATTGGATTTGGTCATCGGAAGGGTGGTTATATAACTTATTTAAGTTTCGAGATTTTGCCGGTTCAACGGTGGTGCATTCGGTGGGAGGAATGGCCGGATTAGTGGGTGCTTGGTTGCTAAAACCGAGAGATGGACGCTTTGGTTATAATCGCAAAACCGATAGTTATGAAGAAAAAGAAAGAGGAAACTTTGCTCCCCATCAGTTAGGATTTGCAACCCTTGGTTGCTTAATTCTTTGGTTAGGATGGTTTGGTTTTAATGGTGGTTCGGCGGTAAATTTGGATAATGTCCCCATGGCAATTACTACCACGATGATTGCCGCTGCCGCTGGGGGAGTTTTGGCATTAATTCTTAATCCTTTAATCGGTCGCAAGGCCAGTTTATCCACAATTATTAATGGCATTTTAGGGGGATTAGTGGGGATTACGGCATCATCAGGTTATGTTAATATCAGATCAGCTATTATCATTGGTGGCATCAGTGGCATTATTGTCTTATTAGGAGAAGAATTTTTAATTAAAACTAAAGTAATTGATGATCCAGTGGGAGCAATTCCAGTACATCTTTTTTGTGGTTTTTGGGGAACAATGGCGGTGGGGTTATTTAGTAATAAAGATGCGGGAGAATTTGCTGGTCCCAATTTATTGACACAGGATAATTGGCTATCTCAAGTCGCTTTTCAATTTTTTGGATGGATTGTAGTCATGGCATTTACCTTTATTTTTAGTTTAATTCTCTGGCTAATGATTGGCAATCTCCTCTACTATATGCAAGTAATTGTTTTACGTCAAAAGAACCCACAGGTTAACTTCTCTCCTGTTGTCAGGAGTCAATCCTTCAATGTTTCTGACCTATTCTTTTTATTTTGGTCACGGGGAAGAGAAGGAATCCGAGTATCATTATCCGATGAGTTAACGGGTAGTGATGGGGTATTTAGTGATTGAAAAATTAATGTTTATTCAATAAGTTTTTGGCAATTTGGATTATCTTGCAAAGCTCGATCGATATCCGATTTCCAAGCTCTGTCATTATACCAACGTTTTGCCCAAAATTGAGCTTCTTTAAAGTTATCAGAAGTTGGGGGGATTTTGCACAAAATTTCAAAAGCACCTTCTCTACCCGGCACATTAGCGACAAAATGATTTTTAGCTAGTCCTATTGCTTGCTGAATTAACCTTAATTCAGTTAATTGAGTCCCACACTTTTCAGGAAACTGATCACCTTGTTTCCTTTCCAATTCTTGCAGTTGTTGAATAGTCCTGTTTAAGCTAATATTAAAATCTCGTTTAGCACAAATTTCTGGAATACTAGGTGATGGTGAGGGTGTCTCCACGCCATTAGGAGTCTTTTCAGGAGTCTTGAATGACAAGAAAGTAAATCCAAAAAAGCCTAATAGTGCCAAGAAAGATAATATTTTAGTTAAACCAGCAGGAGAATTCTCCACATTAACCAATTTTTCTAATTCCTGTCTAACCCATTGAACATTAAATACTTCTTTATAAATTCGATTGGTAACTTCTAGATACTCATCATTTTTAATCACTAATTCTGCTTGCTGAAGTGCCAATTTCTCCGGTTTGTTATCAGCAAAGACTCTCCCCTGCAAAATGTCTTGATAGATTTCTAATGTTGACCTAACATTTTTATCAGGAGTTAAGAGACTGTTTTGTATTTTCTGGAGATGGGCTGCCGCTTTATTTTGTAACCAATTTTCTACAATATTTTTCTGAATCAATTGTTCAATTACTGGTTTTTCTTCTCCTTCCCGCAACTCATTTTTATTGTCGATTAGCAAACCGATAACTATTTCCGTTAACTCCAAGTTACCACCCGTCCAAGCTAAAGTTTCCTCAATTAAAGCTGCTCGTTGATTCTCCTCAAATTTGGGCGTTAATTGTTTTTCAGCCAGTTGATATGCTTCCCCTTGACGTGCTATCTGTGCTTTTCGTTTGGCTGCGATTTCGCTTAACTCTAAAAAACGCTTTTCTGACTCATTAATATCTTGATTTTCACTCCAAGTTAAAGCTTCTGCTAAATCTTGATCAGAAAGAAGTTTACTAGCATCTTCTCCTGAATTTAACCAAACTTCGTACTTTTCAATGTATGGAGGGATTTTATTTAATTCCGTTGTCACCCAATTTTCATTAAAAACATTTCTATAAATCTTATTATAAACTTTTAACTTTTGTCGGTCTTGAACTACCAATCCCGTTAAGCGTAATTCTATTTGATCGGGACTACCATCATCGGTAATTTCACCATTTTTTAAAATTTCTAGGTAAAGCTTCAGCATTCTTCTACCCGTGACAAGCTTATTTAATAAACGATTCCGAATAGTTTTTAGGTGTTCTGGACTATCTTGAGATACCCAGTTACTAATTACTTGCGACTGGATAAAATCGCCGACATTAATCGGGGTTGCTGGGGATTCCTTGCCAAATCCAGGGCGAGATGTGGAGATTAAATGACAAATTTTTTGAGTTAAAAACGGTTGTCCACCTGTCCATTCTATAACCTCCTCTAAAACCCGTTCCGGTGCGACAACTTTGTCCTGCAATCCCTCGGCAAGTTTTCTGGCATCCTTTATAGTAAATCCAGATAATCGAATATCTTGACCAATATTAAAAGGACTACGATTATTATCTCGAATAAAGTTAGAAACTGCCGCTACCCCCAACATACAAAAGGTTAGACGTTGGTAATCCCTATTATGAGGACGTTCTTCATGACAGCTACGCAGCCAAGCAAAGAAATCATCTGTGGAAAAATTTAAACTCAGAACGCTATCAATTTCATCGAAACAGATAACAATAGGTTGGTATATCTCCTTTAAGAGAATTTCATCAACAAATTGATCAAGACGATTAATAGCTGATTTATAGGCTCGTTCATCCCACCAAGTTTGCTCTTTTCCCCGAATAGAAAGATTGAAGCGTTTAACCAGTTGCTCAAATAATACTCGATACCAAATATCTTCGGAGATGTTTTTTCCTATACCACTCAAATCAATGGTAGCACAATCAATATTATCCTCTTGCAGTCGTTTTTGTGTCTGTGCCCACAAACTTGATTTTCCCATCTGACGGGAATTTAACACATAGCAATACTGTCCATTTTTTAGATAGTCATAAAATATATCATCTGCTTCCCGCTTGATATAACTAGGTGCATCTAGGGGAACGCTGCCTCCAACATGATAAAAATTGGTCGCCATAGCATTAAAATTAGCAATTTGTCTGATTGGTTAAGTTCGATGAATAATTTAATCAAAGGTTATCTGTCCCTAAGCTAGTCCGCATTTAAGGTTCTGGGTTCGATGGGGGAACGGGGAACAGGTGAAAACGAATATTAGATTTAGATGTACAACAGTTTAACTCAATATATCGGATTTTAGGAGGATAGGCGATACCTAAAATAGTCGCTGTATAGTGGATAACGGGGTTGAACAGCATTCTGCACAAAGGTTACTAATCCTAAACTATGAAGTTGCCAATTAATTGTTGCACCTAAATCAACGGGAGAAGACGACTCTACAACCTTTTTCATTCCTGCTGCTAGGTTTGGATGTTCTTGTAAGTTTAGCAAATGTCCTCGCAAATGATCCCCATAAATCCCCGCTTCCTCGGCTGCTGTCTCTAAAAAATCTGCTAAAGACAGTTGTTTTTGGGTAATCCCATAAATCGCCTTTTGGATTAAATAGGGATGTCCCCCGACAAGATTAATTATTTTTTGCAGTTCATCTTCTCCCAAGTTAGCCTGATATTTATTAGCTAGAGTCAAGACCTGTTCTAGAGTAAAATCAGGTAACAGGATTTCTGTTCCTACATTCACAGGAGATTTATTCAGGTCAGCAGGAACATAATTTTCTGTGGAATAGGTGATAATTAAGTGTAACTTTTGCCAAGTATTATTATTTTTTGCCTCCTCGTGCCAAAGACGAAATAAACTAAGGAAATCGTCAGCAACGCTGGTATAGGTAAAGAGACTATCTATCTCCTCTAAAACTAAAATTAGGGGTTTATCCAGCTTTTTGAGCAAATGGTCTTCAAAATAGGCAGTACAGCTATAAAGTCCTAATCCTTCTTGCCATTTTTCCTGAAAGAGAGCTGCTAACCCTAATTTCTTGGAAATAATCAAAGCAAACCAAGAGAGCAATCGGTCTAAATCGCCGAGAATTCCTTTACTTGCCTGTAAAAAACTCAAACTGACAGTTTTATACTGTCTTTTGTCAACTTGACTCAAAATTCTATCGACTAATAGGGTTTTACCCATCCCCTTGGCTGATTTAATCCGCAATAATGAACCTGCTTGACGCACCGTCTCCAGACAAAGCTGTTCCACTGGAGGACGTTCAATATACTTGGAAAAATCCGCGGCCCGGTTTTCTCCCTCATCCTCAGACGTGGCAGCAGCTGTTTCCTCCAACTCATCCCAGTCAGCGATTTCTCGATAATCAAGGCCTAATTTTTGACAAATTTCAAAAAAATTGAGATTAGTAATCGATTTACCGTTAAGAAAAAGGCTAATAGTCGATTTTGCGAACCCTAACTCCTCAGCAAGCAGCTGTTGAGTTGCGTAACCATTGAGTTTAACTGCTTGTTTGACTCTAGGGATATATTCCGATTTTACTTTAAGCGATCGCCCCATAACCGTGAAGATTATTGAAAAATGAATGACAACCTAATCTTATCTCAAATAAATCAAACGTATCTCAGACATTTACTCAAACGTATCACAAAAAACTCAGACATATCTCAGACATGAACTTAGAGAGTGTCAGTCATGAATTCAGAGAGTGATGGATTTAACTATTTGGACTTATCTCAGTCATTCCATACTTATAAAATCAGTAGAGTGTCAGTCATTAACTCAGAGAGTAATGGATTTAAATATAAAATGTGTTTATGGAGGATTCAAAATGGGTTCTTTAAAAAAATATCTATCTTTAGGGCTTATTGTCGCCCTATTGCTTTTTGCGGGAGATAATCTCGAAATTGAACGAGCAAAATCAAATAATATGATCGATATTTTAGAGCTTGTTGTGCAGGCTCTAAAAATACTCGAGGAATAAGCTAAGTAGGTGGGTGGAATTAAATATAAAATAAACGTAGGTTGGGTTGAAGCATGAAACCCAACGCCCGCATGGGTTACGCTACCGCTAACCCATCCTACAAATAATTGTGCCTACCTACTTAATAGTACGCTATACGCCCCTACACTGGGTGCAATGTAGGGGCGCAACGTGGTCAGTAAGTTGATCGAACTGCTTGCGCCCATAATGTAAGATTGTGAACATTTTTCACCAAAAAGTAACTGGTGGGCATCATTCTATACTATAATCAGTACAGTCATGAACTAGGCTCCTGTCCATCTGACTTGATTGACGTTTTATCTAATTTGGTCTATACCCCTCAGCAACATTCCTAAATTTATTGGAATTTTATGGCTAAAACAACTGATACCAATTATTTAACCTCCGCGGAGAAGTCTCTTTTATCTGATTTACTCAAAGTTAATGCTGCCACTGTCTTGAGCTTTGAAATTGAAACAGATAGAATTGGAGAAGCTAACTTACAAGATAAATTAGAAAAACTAGCGGACAAAGGCTATATCAAAGTCAATAAAGAAGAAAGCTACAAAATCTTTACTCCCACTTGGAAAACTCGTCAGCTGAGGATAAATGGTATTTTGTAGTCAGGTTCTAACGGAATTAGATAAGTTTCCTTTTTTCAGTTCATTCACCCATTACCTATTTTTGGTAGATTCTCAGACAACTGCCGCCACCGATCTTTTTAGCGAAATACGGAAACTTCTGGGAGAAGATCGGTGGCCTTTTGTGGTGACTGCGATAATTATTGGAGTAGCAGTTGAAACTAGAAGTACCTATTTCTCAGCTTTTAGGATTCGTCATTTATTTCCCGATTTAAAAAAGGATTTTTTAAAGACTTTCCGTTTTTTATTAATTGTCAAAATTTTTGTATCAATACTTTTATACCTTTTTATTCAGTTTATATTTTCTCTATTAAGCTCAATCGAGGATAATGTATATGTGGGTTTAATCATTGCTCTAGTCTTTGGTTTTATTATTAGTTCCTTAAACCCTAATTTAGAACAAATCGACCAATTAATGAGTGGATTCAACAGCCTATCGACAATTGCCCCTGTCTCCAGTGGGATCAAAAAGATTTTAGAGCGGTACAAAGACTCTCAAATATCTATTATTAGTCCTTTAGACAAGAAATTGGTAATCAAGAAAACCAGCCTATATAATTCTATCAAGCCTAAATTTAATTGTTTTCAAATAGTTACTATTCAGAAATGCACCCAAGAATTAATCGGTGGATTTACACTGAAAGAAACGCCAGAGAAATATCAAGGAAGATTAGACGCTATCATCGGGGGAAATTTTAGTGACGAGGATACGAGAGAAAGATTAATATGGTTATTATTTGATATTATGAGTCCTGAAGAGATCAATAAAATTAGAAATCACCCAGATCAATCAGAAATTTTAAAAAGACTGCGAGACATAGAACAGGAGAATAGTAGGATAAATTAAACTTCGGACTGTTAATTAAATACACTTGTACTGTTTATGATCGATTAACTGGAATCGATAAAAATCCTTGAGGGGGAGTGATGGGTTGACTTTTCCTGACAATTCTCGCTATCTGGATCAGAAAAAAGGCAGTTTTGAGTGAACGATAGGGGATTAAATCAATTACTATAAAGGGTAAATTGCCCATGAGAGATATTTTTCTGAAGCTAGAAGGGTATATTAAGAAGGTGAGAGATTCCGATCGACGCTTATTGAGATAAATCTATTATGCTTATTTACTTCATTCATGGAGTGGCCACAAGAGATGCTAGTTATGCCAATAAATTAATTAAACTAATTGAAGAAGAATGTAAACGCAAAAATCTGATTATTCCCTACTGTTATGCAGGATTTTGGGGAAATGTCCTCAAAGTAACTGGAAAATTATGGCGAGATATCGAGCAAGAATTACAGACACAAAAACAGAAAAAATAGTAATTTTAACCAAGAGCAATCCTTTCGCTATCAAAATTTTAGAAAAGAGTATTTATCTTATTTTATCGGTGACGCATTTAGCTATTTAGGCAGTGATCGAGGAAAACAAATTCGCCGCATTATTGCCGATCAATTAATCGATCTCGTTCAAGCTCACCCCCGGGAAACCGAATTACATATAGTTGCCCATTCTTTGGGTACTGTAATCCTTTGGGATCTGTTATTTTCTGAGCGTTTTGACCCGAAGGATCCCGCTCATGAGATTCGTGATCTTATCGGTAAAGAACGGGGGAAGCTTTCCCTATCTAGTGTAACAACAATGGGTTCACCGATCCCATTTTTAAATTTAACTTTAGGCATTGATACCAATCAAATTTTAAAATTTATTACCCAGCATCAAAGTCAGCGTTTGCTCTGGAATAATCTGATCAATTCCTCCGATATTATCGCTTATCCAATTCGTCCTCTTTTTGATTCTATAACCGATGTATCCAAGATTTTGATAAGCGATTATTATCTAGAAGCGACTGGCAATATTTTTGATTCTGTAGAAATTGCTGCCGTTGTCTTAAATTCCATTAATGCTCATACCTATTACCTAGCATCAGATAAAGTGGCCAAAAATATCGTAGAGACAATTTATTTTGATCAGCACGATTATAATAATGGCAATAGTTACGGCAATAACACCTGTGTTGAGCTTGCCATAGAAAGAATAGCTAAAATATCTGGAGTGACTAAAGATCTGGCAAAAATGAAATCTTTAAAAGAAAAAATATTACTAGAAGGTAAATTTAAAGATGCCAGTGGTTATATTTATTTAAGCTCAGATTTATATCGTGTTCATCATGTTTATATACAGGACAATCACCAAAATATTGTATATGCTGTATATGTGGGTTGGATTCATGTAGAGGGATTGAAAAATTCTGTCACCGAAATCATCAGACAGCTATGTTATGTGAACGATGAAGCAAAGAATAGCTAATAGCTGCGCTATACTGCCATTATTGAGATTAAACCAGCATTTATGAATCAATCCCCCCGCATTCTAGCACTGGATTTTGATGGTGTTCTTTGTGATGGCATGATCGAGTATTTTCAGATTAGCAAACGCACCTATGAAACCCTTTGGCCGGAAATAATTCCCGAGGATTTTTTCCCGAGGTTTTCGCAACTTCGTCCCGTTATCGAAACCGGTTGGGAAATGCCTTTACTGTTGCGATCGCTCGTTCTCGATATTCCCGACGGGGAAGCTTTAAATAATTGGCCGTCAATTCGGCAAAATCTGCTAGAAAGGGAGAAAATAGCGAAAAAAGTTCTCTCAAATGCCCTCGATGGTCTTAGAGATCGATGGATTGAGTCGGATCTAGAGTCTTGGTTAGCCTTACATCAATTTTATCAACCCGCGATCGATCGCCTAGCCTCTCTTTTAGACTCGGATTTTTTGGTTTATATCATCACCACCAAAGAAAGTCGTTTTGTCAAGCAATTGTTACAAAAAGTAGCAATTAATTTTCCTGCGGCGAGATTAATTGGCAAGGAAATTAAACAGCCAAAATACCTGACTATTCAGCAAATACTGGCTGATTTACCGGAATCCCCCGCCAATTTGTGGTTTGTCGAGGATCGTCTCGATGCGTTGGAATTAGTGGAGCAACAAGCAGATTTAAACGATGTGGGCTTATATTTAGCCGATTGGGGATATAATACCGCTCAAATGCGCCAAAAAGTCGCTCAAGATACCCGCATTAAGCTGTTATCCCTAGCTCAATTTGCGGCAGACTTTACCCACTGGGAAAGTCAGTGACGAGGAATATTCAAACTTCGTCCATTCTCCCATGAGCATTGTTAAGCTTTCTTTATACACTTGTACTAATTGTCAATTTCTTCTACAATGGCCATAGGTCGATATTCTAGAAATTTTGTGGAGCTATGATTGATACTAAATCCTGTTTAAAAAGTATAGGATAGTGGGGAAGTGGGGTGTGGGGTGTGGGGTGTGGGGTGTGGGGAATTATGAATTATGAATTAGGGAGTGGGGAAGTGGGGGAGTGGGGGAGTGGAGCATTTGGATGAAATTTCCCTATCACCCTATCACCCCAAAACCCTATCACCCTATCTCCTGACTCCTGAATCCTGACTGCTGACTGCTGACTGCTGCCCTACGAACAGCTTAATTGCTTTCTCTCCCCAAACAATTGCGATTTTTTAACCAAATCGACCACTAATATATTCTTTTGTTTTCTCGTGAGTTGGTTCTTGAAACATAATTTTAGTTTGTCCAAACTCCATCAGTTCACCCAAATACATAAAAGCTGTGTAATCAGAAATCCGGGCTGCCTGTTGCATACTGTGGGTGACGATTAAAATGGTAACTTTTTCCTCTAATTTACCAATTAGTTCTTCTATACTATTAGTGGCGATCGGATCGAGAGCGGAAGTGGGTTCATCAAAGAGGATAATTTCAGGATCCGTAACTAAAGCGCGGGCAATACAGAGACGTTGTTGTTGTCCCCCCGATAAATCGTAGGCACTGGTGTTGAGACGATCCTTGACTTCATCCCACAAAGCGGCACCGCGCAAAGCTTGTTCTACTTTATAATCGATAAACTCCCGTTTTTTTTCACCCCTAACCCGCAAACCGTAGGCGACATTTTCGTAAACAGATTTCGGGAAAGGGTTCGGTTTTTGGAAAACCATACCAATCCGCATCCGCACCTCGATCGGATCGACCTTGTGAGCTAAAATATTGACTGTATCGATATAAATGCCCCCTTCGTAGCGATTAGCGGCATAAAGGTCGTGCATTCGATTAAAACAGCGCAAAAGCGTCGTTTTACCGCAGCCAGAGGGGCCAATTAGAGAGGTGACTTGTCTTTCGGGAATGGTGAGATTGATACTTCGCAAAGCGGGTTTATTGGTGCCAGCGTAGTAAAAGTCAAGGTTTCTCACCTCGGCTTTTGGTTGAAATTCTTTGATATTAGACATCATTGAGGGAAAAATAGAGTTTACCATTTGATACCTTTGCGGAAACGATAGCGGAGATAGATAGCTACAGCGTTCATACCGAGAGTCATCACAATCAACACTGTACCAGCGGCAGCCGCATTGACTTCAAATTCTGGCTCTGGACGAGAAACCCAGTTAAACATCTGAATAGGCATAACTGTAAAGGGTGCTTTCAGCCAATTAAAGTTAATAAAGGGAAAATTTGCTTGTAAAGGAGCATCGGGTAGAAAGGCAATAAATGTGAGCGCACCAATAGTAATCACGGGAGCCGTTTCTCCAATCGCTCTGGAAAGCCCGATGATCACACCAGTGAGGATACTACCGAAGGAGTAGGGAAGAATATGATCGGCCACTACTTGCCATCTACTTGCTCCCACGGCATAGGCCGCTTCCCGGAGACTGTTGGGTATTGCCCGAATTGCCTCTCTGGTGGTGACAATAACCACAGGTAGGATCAGCAAAGCTAGGGTTAAACCGGCGGCAATAATACTTTGTCCGAGATTGAATTGATAGACAAATAAACCGAGGGCGAGTAAACCATAGATAATTGAGGGAACACCCGCTAAATTAGTGACGTTAATCTCAATAATTGCTGAAAGCCAATTTTTCTTACTATATTCTTCCAGATAAATTCCCGCCGCAATACCGAGAGGAATCGCAATCAAAGCTGTTACCAACATCACTAGCAAGGTTCCCACCCAAGCGGAAAGAATACCAGCTTCTTCAGGGTGACGACTAGGAAAAGAAGTAAAAAACTGGGGGGTAATGCGCGGCAACCCTGCTATCATCATCTGGGCGATCAGGATAAAGAGAATTAGGGTAGAAACAAAAATAATCAACAACCCTAAGCCAGAAAATACAGTGCTAATCAGCTTGCGCCGTTCAATATTAGCTCTTAAATTCGATAATTGTTCTTGCTGCATGGTTAGTAAACCTCTCGATATTTTTTGGCGAGGAAATAACCGATAATATTAAAGATTAAAGTCAAAATGACTAGCATAATACCGGCGGCAAAAATTGATTGATACTCGATCGAACCGTGGGGTAAATCGCCTAAACTAACCTGAACAATATAAGCGGTAATGGTGGCCGCTTCACTAAAGGGATTGAAGGTTAAATTTGGCTGTAATCCTGCGGCGATCGCTACAATCATCGTTTCTCCCACGGCCCGGGAAACTCCTAAAATATAAGCGGCACTAATACCAGAAATAGCGGCAGGCAAAACCACATTTAAAGCAGTTTGTAAACGAGTTGCTCCGGTAGCATAGGAACCTTCCCGGAGGGTCAAAGGTACGGCACGCATGGCATCTTCACTGATGGAACTAATCAGGGGAATAATCATTAATCCCATGACCAAACCAGCACTGAGCATATTAAATGAAGGTAAGTCAGGCAAAAAAGTTTGTAGGAAAGGGGTGACATTTAAAAAGGCAAAATAACCATAAACTACTGTCGGTATAGCCGCTAATAATTCTAGACAAGGTTTAACCACTTCTCGCAGACGCGGGGGGGCAAATTCACTAAGATAAATAGCGGCAATTGTTCCCAAAGGAACAGCGACAAACATCGCCACGATCGAAGTGGTTAAGGTTCCCGAAAGTAGCGGTATAATACCATAACGAGGATCGGCAAAAAGCGGACTCCAAACCGTATCGGTTAGGAATTGAATCAGGGGAACTTTCTCGAAAAAATGCACGGATTCTACAATCAAAACCTCCATAATGCCGATAGTAGTGGCAACAGAGGAAAAAGCCGCCAAAAATAGAATAACTTCAATAATAGTTTCTTTGAGGTTGCGAATCTTTTTGGGAGTAGCTGCCTGAATCCAGACACTCTCTGATTTAATTTCTGGTTTAGTCATGCTTTAAATATCTAGTTGCTAGTTTTTTTAATTCAACTCCAAAAACGGGGAAGATAATCGCTTCCCCATTCCATTTATTGGCAGATAAGCAACTATTCTTTAGCTTCTAGCTGGACAATATCTTGGATGGTTAAACCCACCACATCTCGGCCAACGAATACACTCCCTGTTTTATTATTTCTAAAGTTTCTCATTACCGATTGATAGACATTAGCGGGTAAAGGAACATACTTAACTTCCCGGACTAATTTGGGAGCATTATTGATGAAAAATTCGACAAAACTTTTCACCTCTGGACGTTTAGCCGCATTAGCATTAACGTAGATAAAAACAGGACGGGAAAGGGGATTATATTTACCGTTGTTGACATTTTCTGCTGAGGGAGGTACGGCCCCTTTGCCGTTATCAATGGCTAGAGCTTTCAGACGACCTTTATTCGCTTCATAATAGGCATAGCCAAAGTAACCTAAAGCGTTACGATCTCTGATAACTCCCTGCACTAGAACGTTATCATCTTCACTGGGGGTAAAGTCGGTGCGACTTTTCTTCGATTCACCGACAATTGCCTCGGTAAAGTAATCGAATGTTCCCGAATCTGCACCTGGTCCGAACAGTTTTAGGTTGGCATTAGGCCATTTAGAATTAACTTGATTCCACTTAGTGATCTTGCCTTGAGCAGCGGGTTCCCACATTTTTTTCAGTTCAGAAACCTTGATGCTATTAAGGGGATTTTGTTTATTGACTACCACTGTTAAAGCATCAAAAGCGATCGGCAATTCTAAGAATTTAACGCCATTTTTAGCGCACAATTGACGCTCAGAATCCTTAATTGGACGAGAAGCATTAGAAATATCCGTTTCACCAGCACAGAATTTTTTAAAACCGCCACCTGTTCCCGAAATACCCACAGTTACCTGTGTCTGACGATTTATCTTTTGAAATTCTTCCGCTACTGCTTCTGTAATTGGGTAAACGGTGCTAGAACCATCAATTTTGATAGTATTGCGGCTTTGGGAATTAACCGCCGGGATGGTGAGAGCTAGGGCCGCTCCTACTGCCGCTAAACCAGCGCTGATTGTCCATCGATTTAGTTTGAATTGGAAATTCTGCATACTCATTTCGCTAATTATTGCTGATTCGGGAATAAAAAAATTAACTCTCAGGTTGGATTGTACATAAAACCCCAAAATTATGATCAATTATTTTAGTTAATTTAAGGTTAAGGTTAAGATTTAGTTTGGTTAAATTTAGTTTAAGTTTAGGTTAATTAAGCTTAACTTAAACAAATATCTCTCACATTTTTGGTTATTTAAATTAGTTGATGACCACCCTATTGCAAATTAAAGTCAGTCAAAACGCTCAATAATGTAGTTTTATTAGATAATAACAAGAAAAAATCAGAACAAGTTGATTAACTCATCCCGATAATTGATCTCAAAAAGACTAAAGTAATTAACCAAAACGACCGCTAACATAATCTCTAGTGGACTCTTGAGCGGGATTTTGAAAGATAACCTCGGTGCGATCATATTCCACTAAATAACCTACTTTACCCCCTTTTGGGGTCGGTTCAGCATTATAAAAAGCCGTTAAATCAGAAACCCGCGACGCTTGTTGCATATTATGAGTAACAATAACTATAGTATATTGGGTTTTCAATTCGTGAATTAATTCCTCAATTTTTAGGGTAGAAATTGGATCGAGTGCCGCACAGGGTTCATCCATTAAAACAACTTCCGGTTTAACCGCAATAGCGCGAGCAATACATAACCTTTGTTGTTGTCCCCCCGATAAAGCTAAACCACTTTCTTTGAGTTTATCTTTAACATCATCCCAGAGAACGGCTTTTTTTAAAGATTCTTCCACTAATTGATCCATATCACCGATGTAACCATTTAATCGCGCCCCAAAAGCGATATTTTCATAGATAGATTTAGGGAAAGGATTCGGTTTCTGAAAAACCATACCAATGCGACTGCGTAACCCGATAGGATTAACGGAATTACCATAAATATCTTGACCGCGAAAGGTAACTTTTCCCTCGATTTTGGCACTTTTAACTAGATCATTCATGCGATTAAAACAGCGCAAAACCGTACTTTTTCCGCAGCCAGAAGGACCGATAAAAGCGATCGCTTTTTTCTCAGGAATATCAAGGTTAACATCACGAACAGCAAGATTAGAACCATAGTAAACATTTAAGTTTTTGGTTCTCAAAACCGCATCGGTAACAACATCGTTACTATACATAATTTTCAAAGGAAATAAGGAGATGGGTGTTTTTTTTCAGTGACCAGTAAACAGTAATCAGTGAAAAGAAAACTCCAAACTTGCCACTTTATACTGATAACTGATAACTGATAACTGATAACTGATAACTGATAACTGATAACTGATAACTGATAACTGATTTAGCCAAAACGTCCACTAACATAATCTTTAGTTGCTTTTTCTTGAGGATCACTAAAGATTTTGTCCGTATGATCAAACTCGACTAGATAACCGATTTTGCCACCTTTATCGGTGGGTTCAGCGTTATAAAAAGCGGTTAAATCCGCTACTCTGGTGGCTTGTTGCATATTGTGAGTAACAATGATAATTGTATAACGTTCTTTTAATTCGTGCATTAACTCCTCAACTTTTAAAGTTGAAATTGGATCCAGTGCCGAACAGGGTTCATCCATTAATAATACTTCTGGTTGAGCGGCAATAGCGCGAGCAATACATAATCTTTGTTGTTGTCCCCCCGATAGGGAAAAACCGCTTTCTTTTAGTTTATCTTTTACTTCTTCCCAGAGAGCAGCCCGACGCAAGGAAGTTTCTACTAATTCATCTAAATCGCCTTTATAACCATTTAATCGCGCTCCGTAAACCACATTATCATAGATGGATTTGGGAAAAGGATTAGGGCGCTGGAACACCATACCGATGTATTTTCTGACTTCGACAGGATCCACCTCTTGAGAGTAAATATCTTGGTTATGATAAAAAACTTTGCCGTCAATACGAAAACCGTGGATTAAATCATTGAGACGATTAAAACACCTGAGAATGGTACTTTTTCCACAGCCAGAGGGTCCGATAAAAGCGGTGACTCTATTTTTGGGAATATCGATGGAAACGTCCCGCACTGCTCGATAATTACCATAGTAAATATCAGCCTTATCGACCTTTAAAACGGTTCCTGTAGAATGGGGGTTAGAATTAGTTAGCATAAATTATTTCAATTGAATTTGGATAATTGAGGAATTGGAAAGATAGGTAGATTTTTACTTAAATATCCCTTTTTACTTTTTCCTTGACTTAAGTAGGGAGGCACAATTATTTGTAGGATGGGTTAGCGATAGCGTAACATAATCGGGCGTTGGGTTTCATGCTTCAACCCAACCTACGTTCTTTTTCCTTGACTTAATAGGTTTTCTGGCGCGTGGCTAAACGGGATAAAATGTTAGTTACCAACACCAAAAACACCAGAATTAAAGCTCCTGCCCAAGCTAATTGCTGTTGGGGGGCAAAAGGGGCAGTAGCAAAGTTGAAAACCAGGACCGAAAGGGTGGCAATCGGTTCAAAGACACCCCGGGGCCAAAAGTTAGAGAATAATGCCGTAAAAATTAAAGAGGCCGTTTCTCCAGCCGCCCTAGCAATTGCTAAAGTAACACCGGTCAAAATAGCGGGAACTGCGGCAGGAAGGACGATTTTTAGGACGGTTTGGTAGTTATAGGCCCCTAAACCCATGGCCGCCCAGCGGATGTCTTGGGGAACGATTTTTAAAGCCTCATCGGTAGTTCTAATAATAGTCGGTAACATTAACACCGCTAAACCGATCGAACCGGCAAGGGCAGAAAAGCCTAAAAGGGCTGTTCCTTCGCCAAATAATGGCGCAACTAGCAAACCGTAGGCGAAAACCCCGACAATAATCGAAGGGACACCCGCTAAAACGTTGGTAGCAAAGCGCACACCCTGGGCAAGTTTGTTATCACCGCTAAATTCCGAGAGATAAACCGCCGCTAAAACGCCAATGGGAACTGCGATCGCCGTAGCGAGGGCAACGACGATAATTGTGCCTAAAATGGCGTTAGCGATGCCTCCCCCTCCTAACCCCGGCGGTGGCGGTAATTTGGTAAAGAGATTGGCGTTTAAACGGCCCACCCCTTGCACAAAAACGAAGCCTAGGACGGCAAAGAGGGGAATCACGGTTACGGCTAAACATAAACCCGATAGGACGGTCATAATTGTCCCCAATAGCGATCGAGGACTACTCGGTTTCTTTTTGAGATTATTGCCTAAATTCGCACTATCCATATCAGTTATCAGTTATCAGTTATCAGTTATCAGTAAACAGTAATCAGTGAAGAGTGAACAGTAAACAGTAATCAGTAAACAGTGAACAGTAATCAGTGAACAGTGAAAAGACAGCAGTAAACTGCCATTTGATGATGAACACTTAATACTCAAAACTCAAAACTGATAACTGATGGCTTAATACTTAGCTTTAACGCGATTAACGATTAATTCGGCGAAGATATTGACTACTAGGGTCAAAACCAAGAGAACAAAACCCGCATACATGAGCGCCGATACTTGCATTCCCGAGGCTTCGGCGAATTGGTTAGCCAATAAGGAAGCGATCGTGTTAGCAGGAGCGAGAATAGAGGCACTAATGCGGTTAGAATTGCCGATAATCATCGTTACTGCCATGGTTTCCCCTAAAGCGCGCCCTAAAGCTAACATAATCCCCCCGACAATCCCAGAAAAAGCGGCAGGAATTAATACCCGAAAAATTGTTTCCCAACGGGTGGCCCCCAAACCGAGGGAAGCTTGCCGCAAATCCGGCGGTAAAGCGGCCAAAGAGTCACGAGAGATAGCGATAATAATCGGCAGGATCATAATTGCTAAAATAACCCCCGCCGGTAACATCCCGGGACCCCCTAAAGGAGTACTAAACAGAGGAATCCAACTAAAATTAGCATTTAACCAGTTACCAAGGGGTCTGAGGATAGGAATTAGTACAAAAATACCCCATAATCCGTAAACAACACTGGGAATAGCGGCCAAAAGTTGTACGAGAAAAACCAAAATTGTCCGCGCATTTAAGGGAATAAAATCTTCGCTTAAAAAAATGGCTGAACCGATACCGAGGGGAACGGCAATCAGGAGGGCAATCAGAGAACTAACGAGAGTTCCGTAGATAACGGGCAGAACTCCGAATTCTTCCCGACCGCGCACGGGATTCCAAGCACTACTGGTCAAAAATCCCAGACCAAAGCTTTGAATCGCTGGTAAAGCCCGAACAAAAATAACTAGAGCAATCAGGAGCAAAATTAGCCCAATAGCGATGGCAAAGGCGGTGGTTAACCCAACAAAGCCTTTATCAAGGATTTTTTCCGATTCTGGACGTTCTTTAAAATTTGAGTCGGGTGGAACTGTGGGCGCACTCATGATTAGGGTTTAAATCCAGCTAGTTTGCGGTAGCTAAGGGAGAAATTGGCCTTTCTCCACTACTATTGTAACTTTGAATACATTTTTTCGGCGACTAATCCACCCTGATTGTGTAATCGGGATAGATGACATCGGCAGCGGCGGCTACTCGTTCCCGGACGTTTTTCGGTAGGGGAATATAACCAAGGGCGGCGGACTGTTCCTGTCCCTGATTGAGTCCAAATTCGATCATCGCCTCCATAGCTAAAGCTTTTTGGGGATTGTCGTATTTTTTATAAACCAACATCCAACTATAGGTGACAATGGGGTAGGAATTTTCCCCCGGGGGATCGACGATAAAAGCGCGTAAATTTTCAGGCAGTTCAACGTTAGCGAGGGTAGCAGCGGCGTTGGTTTCATCGGGAATGACAAATTTACCCGCCTGATTTTGCAGGGCGGCCATGGGCAGGTTATTATTTTTAGCGAAACCGTACTCAATATAACCGATCGAGCCTTGATTTTGTTGAATTAGGGCAGTTACACCCTCATTGCCCCTACCGCCGAGAAATTTACCTTTTTTGGTCGGCCATTGTACGGCTTTTCCTTCTCCGATGCTTTTTTTCCATTCGGGACTAACGGCGCTTAAAAACTTAGTAAAAACTCCCGTTGTTCCGCTACCGTCTGCCCGGTGAACTACGGTAATTTCTTGATTGGGTAGTTTTAAATCGGGGTTATCGGCGGCAATTTTGGCATCGTTCCAACGGGTAATCGTGCCTAAAAAGATGCCTACATAGGCTTCCCTGCTTAGTTTCAGCCCTTCTACTCCGGGCAAATTATAAGCCATAACGATGCTTCCCGCCGTCATCGGTAGCAGTAAAACCCCGCGGCTAACTCTGGCCATATCCTCGTCACTCATGGCCACATCGGAAGCGCCAAAATCGATCGTACCTTGGATAAATTGTTCGACTCCCGCCCCGCTACCGGTAGATTGATAGTTAATTAGCAGTTTAGAAAATAGTTGATTAATGGTGACAAACCAGTTTTGATATAGGGGTGCAGGAAAAGAAGCGCCCGCACCATTGAGAGCGACCTCTCCTTGCAGAGGAACCTGGGCGATTCTATTGCTTCCCTCTCCGCCGGTTCCCGCCGTATCGCCGCCCCCACAAGCGGTTAAAGTCGCTGTTAGAGTCGCTAGGGATAAGGCTGTTAGTAAATTGGTCTTGTTTCTGCTGGCCATAGGATTAATTTTGATCCGTAAACTGCCTTAAATCTTACGCTAAAAGTTACCACTGCTTGGTAAAGAATAGGTTAAGAAGTGAATAAAAGAACATAATGTATTGTCAAGAAAAATTTTCTCGATAACTAGACAAAAATCTCAACTTCTTTTACTATTTATTTTGACTAAACATTAGTTT
Source organism: Microcystis sp. BLCC-F209 (assembly GCF_041928595.1). Taxonomy (NCBI): domain Bacteria; kingdom Bacillati; phylum Cyanobacteriota; class Cyanophyceae; order Chroococcales; family Microcystaceae; genus Microcystis; species Microcystis sp. BLCC-F209. The sequence continues at coordinate 307 of NZ_JBHFLL010000148.1, read as the reverse complement.
TAAGTCGCGGGTAAAGCCGCTAACTTTTCCTGTTTAGATAGGGGGTTTCTCTTTCTCTATCATTATAGGGACGTAAAAACAACAAAGAAAAGATTAAGGTTTTTAGTCATCATCCCTCAGCCTTGAATCAGTTATCAGTTATCAGTTATCAGTTATCAGATGTGAGTGGGAGCATCCCAATTATGTAATGAGTATAAATGCTCGGAAGGGGGAGAAGGCTTTTGTAGTAACGATTCTGGTTTGAATCACACAATTTAGAGAACCGTTAAAAATCTATGAACTCCCGAAAAGGCTTGCCATCTAAGCA
>NZ_JBHFLL010000147.1:0-5652 GCF_041928595.1 Microcystis sp. BLCC-F209 | reverse complement strand
AGTTATCAGTTTTCAGTTTTCAGCTTCTGAAGGCAAGGGGCAACAGGCAAGAGGCAAAAGACAGAATCTGACAATTCTCCTACCTAAAAAGAAGGTTAGAAACTAAGCACATCAAAGCTTTTAGCTTAACCAATTAGGTCTTAGATTCGGCCCTTGTTTTCAGATGTGAGTTTTTAGTTCACTGATTACTGATTACTGTTTACTGATCACTGAGAGGGGGTGCAGTTAGGGTGATTTCGCCGATTTGGCCAGCTTTACCCATTAATTGGGCAGGGTTTTCGTTAAGAGAGATTTTAACAGCACCAGCATTGCCCGATCGAATAGTTAAACTCTTTTGGGCTGTCCAAGTTCGTTTGGTCCCGGGTTGGAGATTGCCTTCATGGACTTTTTTGCCATCGGCAATTACCCTTACCCAAGCGGCCTGTTCAATAGTTACTTCGGCTGAGAGAGGAACTTTTGGCTGAGGAGAAAGGGAAGGAGAGGCTACCAGCGCAGGAGAGACTACCGGTGCGAGGGAACCCATGGGGGAAGGAGAGGGAGTAACGGCAGGGGGGTTAGAGAGAGGGGGACGAAGAAAAAGATAGCCAATACCGCAAAATATACCCGCCAGCAAGCCTAGCCAGAGATACATCCCGAAAAAGGTTGATTTAGTTGGTTGGGGGCTAGTTTCTGGGGCTGGTTTTTCTGGTTTCACCCGTTCCACTTTTGGGGCAGCGGGTTCAGCCTTGGGGAGAGGGGTAACTTTTGTGGGCAGTGTTTTCGGGATAGTTACCTCTTGGGCTAATTGTTCCGCACTAGGAGACAAGCGATCAGCTAAAGCTTTACCATCAATTTTTAGGGCATCACCGTAGCGTTTGATAAATCCCTTGACATAAATTAATTCTGGTAATTTCTCCCAATTCCCCGTTTCCAACGCTTCTAGCATTGGTACTCTAATCATCGTCAGGGCGGCGATATCTTCTATGCTCAGGCAGCTTTCTTCTCGTTTTTGACGTAAATAAGTCCCGATTTCCTTGATTTGTTCGGCTTGTAGGGGACTGAGTTGACTCATAATTCCAGTCATAATCTATACCAATTAGATGATAATCTCGATTTTGTTATTTTGGGATAATCTGTTCTCTAGAAGCTCCTTTTACTTTGTCGTCATTACCAGCGAAAAAGTGCCAAAAACTGGCAAAAATCGGCAATATTTGCCAAAGTTAAGTTTTTTATTCTAGGGTGACTGCACTGACCAGCCAATACATACATTTGTTCTCAATGCTTGTTTTTCTCCAACTCTCAGCTTATCCCTAATTAGGGCTGGCTAAATAAATCTAAAAACCTTGTTGGGTAAGACTTTTAGACCTTTTGTCAATCAAAAAGTACTGGATATGGGAGTGATCGGGGGGAAATTTAGGCACTTTTTCCCTGAAAATTAGGTAATTGGCCACCTCAAAACTGGTAAAACCCCACACCCCACACCCCACCCCCCCGATGTCGGGGGGGTTGGGGGGGCCACACCCTGCCCCCAGGAAAAACTTTTTGCCGCAAACCCTAATTATGACCTTTATTCCCCATCCCGACACCACCCCCCTTCACCTTACCTGTGCCGTAGTCACGGTGAGCGATACTCGTACCCCAGAGACGGATAGGAGTGGCCAAATAATTCAAGAGTTACTAACTCGATCGGGTCATGATATCGGCCTATACTTAATTATCCCCGATGAACCCTTACAAATTCAAGCAATCTTACCAGAGATTAGCCATCAAAATCGGATAAAAGTCTTAATTCTCAATGGGGGTACGGGTATTGCTCCCAGAGACACCACCTATGATGCTTTAGTGCCTTTATTAAGGATTACTTTGCCCAGTTTTGGCGAATTATTTCGTTATCTCAGCTATCAGGAAATTGGCTCCCGTGCCATGGCATCAAGGGCAATAGCTGGGGTTTATCAAAACTTATTGGTCTTTTCTCTCCCCGGTTCCACTAATGCCGTTAAATTAGCCCTAGAAAAACTGATTCTTCCCGAAATCTCACATCTGGTTAAACAGTTGAATGGATAATTTATTGGAATTTGAGCTTGGCGGCAATTTCTTGAAAACATACATCCCAAAAATAGCCAGCTAGATTCACGGCGCTTAACAGTTTGGGAATTCCTTCACTTAGACTGGCAAAACCTCGATTTTTAATCGGGAGAAAATCGATAGTAATCGCCAAAGTTAAAAGTGCTAAAGCGATGATTAAGATTTGGTAATAAGTTTGTCTTATTTGCCGCCAAAATACTAAACCATAAATCAGAATTACCAAAGCATAAACAGAGATAGTCAAGAATTTGGGAATATCAAAATAGAGGAGAATGATATGAATTCTGAAGATTTCATTGATGGCAAAAAGTCCCGTTATTATAGCAGAAACAAGTAAAAAATGGCGAGAATTACGGAAACTTGCCTTCCGGGACAATAAAGCATAACTAAAAAGGCAAACAATCGGGGGTAAACAACAAAGCAATTGAAAAGAATGGGTTAATAAACCAGCGATCGGACTTGGGGGAGTAGCGGGGGGATAAAATAAAAGACTAGCGGGTAATTTTGCCCGATCAACCCCGGCAATCAAAGCTAAAACCAAGAGAAGAACGACAAGATTTATTTTCAGCAAATGCTGTGCTCGTGAGGACATAAGTAGGGCAGTTTATAATTGTGGCTATTAATCACGGTATAATTGAGAGAGTGCCGCTTTTTATTGGCTCGATCTACATACCGAAGCGCCAAGCATTTCCCCAATTGTGTTAAGGACAATTTTCTCGGTTTTCTATGCTCGCTCAAAAAGAACTTTTGTGTTTATTACAATTGGCTAGTCCGATTTTACCCGTCGGGGCCTATAGTTATTCCGAAGGGCTAGAAACCCTCGTCGAAAAGGGGATTATCTCCAATAGTGCCAGCTTAAATGATTGGTTAGAGCAATCGCTTGGTCAAGGCTCGATTCGCTTAGAAACGGCCGTTTTGCTAAGAGTATATCGTTGTTTTTGTCAAGAGGATTTTACAAAACTTAATTATTGGGACAATTGGTTATCGGCAACGCGAGAAACGGCCGAATTAAGACAACAAAGCTGGCAAATGGGGCGATCGCTGTTAAACCTATTGCGGGAGTTAGCAGCGGACAGAGATAATCTACCGGAACAGGCTAATTATGCCACCGCCTTTGCGATCGGGGCAAGTCATTGGCAAATTGGAGAAGAATTAGCGGTTTTAGGCTATTTACACAGTTGGGCAAGTAATTTAATCAATGCAGGACTGCGTTTAATTCCCCTTGGGCAAACCCTAGGACAATCGCTTCTGATCGGTTTACAGCCCAGTTTATTAACAGCAACAGCAGATATTATCAGTTTAGCCGATGAAAACCTGAGCAGTTGGAGTTGGGGGCTAAGTTTTGCCAGCATGAACCACGAAACCCAGTATAGTCGTCTATTTCGCAGTTAGAAATTTAGAGAGAAGAGCAGGAAAATGACGGAAAAAAGCAGATAAGGTATAGTATGATTGAAAAAAATCTTAAGCCCTAGTTCTCCCTTTCTGAGTAACTAAGGGTTTTAAGGAAAGGTGCGAACACTCTACCTAGCCACAGTGTACCAATGTTTAGTCAATCAGAAAAAATTCCCGTTTCGGTGTTAATTCCCGCCAAAAACGAGGAATCTAACCTTCCCGCCTGTTTAGAGAGTGTTGCTAGGGCTGATGAAGTGTTTGTCGTCGATTCCCAAAGTAGCGATCGCTCGATCGAAATATCTACAAACTATGGTGCTAATGTAGTCCAATTTCATTTTAATGGTCGTTGGCCGAAAAAGAAAAACTGGTCCCTCGATAACCTGCCCTTTCGCAATGAATGGGTATTAATCGTCGATTGTGATGAGAGAATCACCCCCGAACTATGGGACGAAATCGCCACCGTCATCCAAGATGCCAACTATAACGGTTATTATCTCAATCGTCGCGTCTTCTTCCTCGGACAATGGATTCGTTATGGCGGCAAGTATCCCGACTGGAATCTGCGTTTATTTAAACATAAGTCCGGCAGATACGAGAATTTAAACACGGAAGATATACCCAACACGGGAGATAACGAGGTTCACGAACACGTTATCCTTAATGGCAAGGTGGGCTATCTGAAAAATGATATGCTACACATCGATTTCCGCGATATCTATCATTGGTTAGAAAGACATAATCGTTATTCCAACTGGGAGGCGCGGGTTTATTACAATATTCTCACGGGTAATGACGAAAGCGGCACGATCGGAGGGAACTTCTTCGGTGATGCGGTGCAGAGAAAACGTTTTTTAAAGAAAATTTGGGTAAAATTGCCCTTTAAGCCGCTGCTGCGCTTTATTCTCTTTTATTTTATCCGTCTCGGTTTCTTAGATGGCAAAGCTGGTTATATTTACGGTCGTCTTTTGAGTCAGTACGAATACCAAATTGGGGTTAAATTGTACGAACTACGGCGATTTGGCGGTAAATTAAACGTTAATGCCCATGTTAATCCCGCGGTTAAACCCTCGGAACCTCAACCCGCAGAAATGATTAAATAAGTCCTATGTCCCCAGAAATCCGCACCGATGAGGAAGCGTGGCTAGATCTGCGTACCTACGATCAATCTTGGTTTGATCGCGGTCGTTCTAATCCGATTATCCTACTTTGGTGGTTAGTACAAGGAATTCTTTTTCCCCTCAGTTTACATCAGATGGATAGCTTTCGCTGCGCTGTTTTGCGGCTATTCGGGGCTAAAATCGGCCTTGGGGTGAAAATTCGCCCGACGGCAAGGGTTACTTATCCTTGGAAAGTGGCGATCGGCGATTATACTTGGATCGGCGATGATGTGGTGATTTATAGTTTAGATAACGTTACCATCGGCAGTCATTGTGTGATTTCTCAAAAATGCTATCTTTGCACTGGCAGTCACGATCCCGGTGATCGCTCTTTTGGCTTAAAAACCACTCCCATCCTCATTGGTAATGGTACATGGATCGCAGCCGATTGTTTTTTGGCTCCGGGGGTAAAAATTGGCTCTAATGTTGTTATTGGGGCAAGAAGTAGCGTATTTGCCGATATTCCCGCTCAAAAGGTTGCTTGGGGCAGTCCCTGTCGTCCTCAATACGATAGAAAGATGAATCCTTATAGCAGTTAAGCTAAGAGTCATTTTATTATAATCATAGCGCACCAATTTAATAGACCTCTCCAGAAAACATTTTTGCTAGGCTTGTAGTAAGCGCTTCAGCCCTTATTTTGGCAATTATTGGAGAGGTCTACAGCCTTTCTGGTAAAGGTGAAGCATACAGTAATCCTTGCTAATCAAGTGTTTTAGACGCAAGAACGAACCTCATCTATCTGAGAAACGCTGTAATGATCAAGTTAGTGCGTGGCGCGCCGATTGTTGATTGGGGTTTTTTAACAGAATTGGTAGCCGCCTAAGGCACCCGCCCCAATCAGCGATCGCAATGAATATATCGGACGCAAGAGAAAAGTTAAGCAGAAGGCCAATAAAAATAGGGCTCTTCTAGGTTCTGTGTGATAAGTTTAATTGACATAGGATCGATCGATCTTTGTGTCCTTTGTGTCTTTGTGGTTCGTTCCACCCCCTCGCTCTTGAGAAATGTATCTTAGAATACATTTTACCCACCAAAGCTG